>JBDSRC010000145.1:0-6690 GCA_039929505.1 Gemmatimonadaceae bacterium | reverse complement strand
GAGGGCCGTGGCGTCGGGACGGCGCATTGGAAGCCACAGTCTTGTCCACCGACGCCCTGGCGGGCCTAATTCGCCTTGGCCTTCCGAGCTCGCGCCGCCGACTTCACTTCAACAGCGATGACGTGGGCCTCGCCGGACAGTATTTCCCAGGAGTGCTCCGCATCCTCCATCCATATCACTTGTCCCGGGTAGGTATCGAAAATGACGGTTTTACCATCCGGGAGCGCCAGGCTCATGCGCGCAGTGCCCAGGCTGACGAACGCGAACGGGGGATGGGAATGCATCGGACTCTTCCTGCCCTTTGCCGCACGAGCGTCGAAGACGCGGACGTGATCGTTCTCCAGGAGCACATTGTGCACATCGGGGTCCGCAGCCACTGCGTCATTGGCTTTCCGGGTGACAGCAGGGAGCGCACCCGCGGCCGGCTTCAGAGCTGATTTCACCTCCACCGCGATGACGCGCACCTTTCCCGAGATCAGCTCCCAGGAATGCTCCATGCCGTCGCCGGCCCAGATGACCTGCCCCGGATATACGTCGAACATCACCTTTTTGCCGTCAGGCAGGCCCATCTTGACCCGTCCGGTCTCCAGGCCGATGAAGACAAAGGGTGGATGGCTGTGCATGGGGCTGGACACCGGCATCGAAGCCCGGGCCTCGAAGACCCGCACGTGGTCGTTCTCGAAAAGAACGTTGTGGACCCTGGGGTCGACGATGACCGCGTCCTTCGCCTTCTGCGCAGTCGCGGAACCGGTCAGGCCCAGAGCGAATATCAGCACAATTGCCCAGTAGCGCTTCATCGCAACCTCCAGTAAGAATTGAACTCGTAATAATATTGAAGAGCAGCCTGGCCCGCGTCAACGCACGTTCTCGAGATTAGTAGCGCGTAGCGCGGGTCGATGGCAGAACCAGAAGGGCATGGCAGCGCTAACGGATGGCCGCGGAAATGCTAAGTAGGGACCCATCGGGATGTGTGTGTGTTGAGCCGGAGGGTGATGAGACTATCAGATTTTATCGTTGCGAACCGTGAGCCGATCCTCGTAGAGTGGGAGGCATTCGCGCGGACACTCGCACCAGGCAACGCCTCAATGTCCATCGAGGCACTGCGCGATCATGCGAACGAGATGCTCACGGTGATCGCCGCGGACCTCGATACCCCTCAAGGGGCCGATGAGAAATCCGAAAAATCGAAAGGGAATGCACCCGCGCCCGATACGAATGAGAAAACGGCGGCCGAAAAACACGGAGCGGAGCGGGCTGAGAGCGGTTTTACCACCGATCAAATCGTGTCCGAGTACCGCGCCTTGCGTGCCAGCGTGATCCGCCTCTGGACCAAGGCACAAGGAAAGATCACACCCGCGGACGTCGACGATCTGACGCGATTCAACGAAGCCATCGATCAATCGCTGGCCGAATCAATTGCACGGTACACGCAGGACCTGGATCAAGCGAAGGAAATGTTCCTCGCGATACTGGGCCATGATCTTCGAATGCCGCTGGGGGCAGTCATGACGTCGGCCGAGTTCATGCTCGAGACGCAAGAGCTGAAAGAGCCCCACTTAACGCTCACGTCGCGGATCGCCAGAAGTTCCAGGCGCATGAACCAGATGATCGGCGCTCTCCTGGACTTTACCCGAAGCCGTCTCGGCGGAGGCATCCCGATCGTGCGTGCCGATATGGATATGGGGAAAGTCGCTCATGAAGCTGTCGACGAGATTAAGGCGTCACATCCACGCCGAACGATCGAGGTCGACGCGCGCGGATCCCTGCGGGGTGAATGGGACTGCCCGCGAATGAGCCAGGTTTTGTCCAATCTCATCGTCAACGCGCTGGAACACGGCTCCGATGGGACAACCGTCACCGTCGAAGTGCAGGCCGATGAGAAGGAAGTCACGATCGCGGTCCACAACAGCGGCGCTGCCATTCCGCCGGACCAATTGAGAGGGATCTTCAATGCGATGAAACGCAAGGAGACCGTGGGGATCGATGCAGCCGACGGACCGTCGGGGAACCTCGGCCTTGGGCTCTACATCGCCGACCGAATTGTGCACGCGCACAAAGGGACAATCGACGTCGAGTCTTCAGAAGGGGGAGGCACAACCTTCACGGTTCGTCTCCCGCGGCTCGTACAATTGGCTTAGAAACGGACGGGGTGGGATTCGAACCCACCGCTAAAGAGTCAGGATGGTGGCCGCAGATCCCTGAGAGGAGATGGTTGGCCCCATTGAAAACGAACAGGGTGTCAGCGGACATCGTCGCTCCGTCTTGACGTATGGGGTCTGCGGCCATACCTAATGGCGAAGCCGGGCCATCTGCTTGCCATTTCCGGCTACGAACCGCCCACCCACGAGGTAGCTGATGTCCGCTTCCCGGTTCCGACGTGTGTTTGTTGTTCTGGGTCTCGCGCTTTTCGCGGCTCCCGCGGCCGCACAATTTGGATCAATCACCGGAAGAGTAACCGCGGCGGACGGTGGACGGCCTGTCGCCGGCGCAAGGGTCGAGGCGAGGATCTCCGGCACGACGGCCGGCAGCGCGACGACCGATGACAACGGCCAATTCCGCATCGTGAACCTCGCCGAAGGGTCTTACTCCGTCATCGCTACCCGGATCGGCTACCAGGTTCAGCGCGTCGACGGGGTTGGGGTCGGGACGGGAATCGCCACGGCCGACGTAACCATGTCTCGCATCCCTTCGATCCTCGACCAGGTCGTGACGACTGCTTCGCGCGCGCCGGAAAAAGTACTGGACGCGCCGGCGTCGGTTTCCGTGGTCACCGAAAAGGAAATCAACGAACGGCCGTCGATTACGGTCACTGACCACATCGCCGCGCTCCCCGGCATCGACGTCGCACGGGGGGGATTGATGCAGGCCAACATCGTCGCCCGAGGGTTCAACAACATTTTCTCGGGATCGATGCTCACGCTCACCGACAACAGATTCGCCTACGTACCCTCGCTCCGAGTCAACATTCCCTATCTGATTCCGACGAACAACGAGGACATCGAGCGGATCGAGCTCGTGCTCGGGCCGGGTGCTGCTCTATACGGACCCAACGCCGCCGGCGGCGTGCTTCACGTGATCACGAAATCGCCGTTCGCGTCGGAGGGAACGACTCTCACCATTGACGGCGGCGAGCGCGAGGTTTTTCGCGGGGGAGCGCGCACGGCGGGAGCGCTCGGAGAAAAGTTCGGCTACAAGCTCTCCTATGATTCCTTCCGGGGCAACGATTGGAGGCCCGCCGAGCGCGATACCCTGGAGAGGGTTCCACGCGACTTCCGCCTTCGCCGCCAGGGCGGTGAAGCGCGCGTAGACTTCCGTCCGACCACGGGGAGCGAGATAACAGCCACCTACGGGCGGGCCGTCGCCGGCAATGCCGTCGAGCCCACTGGCCTCGGGCCCGCGCAGGTGCGGGACTGGATGTTCAATACTTACCAGCTCCGCGCGCGTGTCGGCCGCCTGTTCGCGCAGACCTTCCTGAATACGAGCGACGCGGGGAATACGTTCCTGCTGCGGACGCTGCAACCGATCGTCGACAAGTCAACCCAGGTCGTCGGCCAGGCCCAGCACGGGCTCGATCTGGGATCGCGGCAAAGCTTCATCTACGGGTTCGACTACCAGCACACGGTTCCCAAGACCGAGGGGTCGATCAACGGCCGCAACGAGGACGACGACGACATTACGGAAATCGGCGGATACCTGCATTCCATCACCCGCTTCACGCCGAAGCTCGAGCTCGTGTCCGCCGCGCGTCTGGATAACCACAGCCGGCTCGCGGAAAACGTGTTCTCACCGCGTGTCGCGCTCGTCTTCAAGCCAACCGAGAACCAGAACCTCCGCGCGACGTTCAATCGCGCCTTCTCGACGCCGAGCACGAACAACCTGTTTCTCGATCTGCTCGCCGGGCGCATTCCCACCACGGGCACGCAGCTCTACGGCGTGCGGGCGCTGGGCGTTCCTGCTTCGGGGTTTACCTTCAAGCGCGATTGCGCGGGCGGTCTCAATTCCCTCTGCATGCGCGTCCCGACGGCGTTCGGCGGCACCGGCACGCAGATACCGGCGGCAGCCGCCCTTCTCTACCGGGTGGCGGTCGGCGCCGCGTCGGCGAGGCTCATTGCCGGCGGAGTTCCCGCCTCGCTGGTGAGCTACATGGCGTCGCTGCAGCCGACGCCGGCGCAGGTCTCGACCCAGCTTCGCATCCTCAACACCGCCAACGGATCGTTCGTGGACGTCGCACCGACCGATGTCCGCGACGTAGCGCCCATCACCCCCACCACCAACAGCACTTTCGAGCTGGGGTACAAGGCCGACATCGCGAGCCGGCTCCGGCTCTCGATGGATTTGTGGCGTGAGCAGAGGCGGAACTTCGTCGGCCCTCTGATCGTGGAGACGCCGAATGTCTTCCTCGATCGTGCGACGCTTCAGGCATATCTTACCGCGCAGCTCACGCCGGTCGTTGGTGCCGCGACGGCGGCGGCTGTTGCGGCCGGTGTCGCTCCGGCGCTCGCCGGAATCTCGGGCAGCTCCACCGTTACCGGCGTTCCACTTGGCGTCGTGAATTTCGACCACCCGCTATCGAGCGCGTCGGACGTGATCGTGACGTACCGCAACTTCGGCAAGCTAAGCGTGTGGGGAACCGACTTCGGCGCCGAGTGGCTGATCGGCGACCGCTATTCTGTGGTGGGAACGCTGTCTCACGTGAGCAAGGATTTTTTCCCACGCACGGAAATCGGTGGCGTCCAGGATATTTCGCTCAACGCTCCCCGCAGCAAGGGCAGTCTCGCGGGGCGATTCAGTGACGTGCCGAAGGGAATGAGCGCCGAGCTGCGCTTCAGAGCGGTCACGTCGTTTCCGGTTTACTCTTTCATCAACGGGAACATCAAGAGTTACCAGCTGTTTGACGCCGGGTTCTCATTCCGGCCGGCAGTGCTCAGAGGCGCGCTGTGGGCGATCAACGGCACCAATATCTTCAACAACAAGCACACCGAGTTCGTCGGCGGGGGAGAGATTGGCAGGCTGGTGATGACGCGGCTGCAGGCGACGTTCTAGGGCGCCGCTCTGGCGCAAACGGTGCGCCGGCAATCGCGCGTTGGGGGAAAAATCCCGCTGGGCTGAATCAAACGGGTCCAGCGGTTAGAACGGACGGGGTGGGATTCGAACCCACGGTACGCTATTAACGTACACACACTTTCCAGGCTTGAAAGTATAGGCAGGGATTCGGACAAGATGTCCTCATTTACCTATGACGGACCGCGAAATGTCCTGTGCTCCCCTGCTCCGATGTCCGATGGTGTCCGCATCCAACCGACACCTGAACCGACACCTGCTCAGTTGGCCTGATCACAGCTGCATGTCAGCGAGAAACTCTGATGCCGGCTCGACGCCTGTAACGAGCAAATGATCTCTCGCCCGTGTGCACGCGACGTAGAGCAAGTGGCGCTCGGTGTCATAAACTTCTTGCAGATCGGCGTCGTCGCCGACTGTCTCGATGCGCTCCTGTAAGGGAATGATCTCGTCGTCGCACGCCATGACGACCACGGCGCGGAACTCCAGGCCTTTGGCCAAGTGCATCGTGCTGATCGAGACATGGCCGCTGGCGGATTCCACGTGTTCATCGAGAATCTTGAAGTCCATGCCCGCATCTCTGACGGCAGCCTGCGCACGACCAAGCTGCGCTGCGGATCGGACGAACACGCCGAGCTCGTGCGGGAGCACACCGGCTTTGGCCAGTTCGCCAATCCAGTTGCCGACGGCGCTGATCTCTTCACTTTCGCTCTTAAGCGAATGGATAGTCGGAGGCGGGCCGTTGAACACCGAAACTGCATCGCTCCGGTCCTCGATATTACCGTCCACATCGGTTACCACTCGGCCGAGCAAGCGGTCCGCCCGCGTGCGGATTTGGTGGGAGGTGCGATAATTCACACGCAAGGTGCGGGAGCGCCCGCGGATGTCGACGCCGAGGGCTTTCCATGAGAAGGGCTGCTGGAAGATGCGCTGCCCGAGGTCGCCGGCGAAAAAGAGAGCGTTGGGCCGACCTCTCCCCAAGGCGGCAAGGAACCGCAGGTGGGCGATACTAATGTCTTGCGCCTCGTCAATCACCGCGAAGTCGAAGACCACGTTCTTGTTCTTTGAGATCACGGCTGCCAGTGAGCTGAACAGTTCCGCGTGTGTGATCAGCTTGCGTTCTTGCAACCCGAAATGAACGCGTTCGAAGATGGACCACAACATGGTGCGCTGCGCCTCCAGGAGCCGTGTCTTTCTGCCGAGACGCGCAACATCGCGATATGCTTCCCAGTTCTCCAGCTGCCACCCATCCACCACCTGCTCCCATTCGGTGAGGAGGAAATGCAGACCGAATTTGTGGCCGCTTACGCCATTCGCGGCGTCTTTCATCAAGTCGCGCAGAACTTCACGGCTGGCGATCGTCGCCTGCCCGATGTGCGTTTTGTAGAGCCGAAGACCGATGGCGTTGAGGGAGTGAACATCAATCCTCTCCGCGAGGCGCGGTTCGCTGCCCAATAATCGCTTCAATTTGGTTTGCAGCGCATTAGCTAGCGTGTCGGAGAAGGTCGTCAGCAGGACACGGCCGTCGGGATGCCTGCGGGCCAGATGAGCAGCCCGGTGCAATGCGACTATGGTTTTGCCAGTGCCCGCTGAACCGGAGACGCGGGCCGGGCCGGAATAGTCGCGCTCGAC
>JBDSRC010000144.1:0-3258 GCA_039929505.1 Gemmatimonadaceae bacterium | reverse complement strand
CGTCGAGGCAGATGTCGCCCTCGTGACGAACCCCGGGGATCAGCTCGTTGAGCCGGTTGATCGAGCGGAGAAAAGTGCTCTTGCCGCAGCCCGAGGGTCCGATGAGAGCCGTGATCGAGCGCGCCGGAATTTTCAGGCTGATTTCCTTTAGGGCCTGCTTTTCTCCGTACCAGAACGAGAATGCGGTGGCTTCCAGCGTTCCGAGGGCGTCAGCTGCCGGCGGATTCGACGTGGTGATCGGCGCCGCGGTCATCCGAACCGGCCAGTGATGTAGGCCTCTGTGCGGGGGTCCTGGGGTGCGGTGAACAGCGCCTTCGTCGGTGCGGTCTCCACGAGCTCGCCGGCGAGGAGAAAGGCCGTCCGGTCCGACACCCGTGCTGCCTGCTGCATGTTGTGAGTGACGATCACCACCGTCACCGCATGGCGCAAGTGATACACAAGCTCCTCTACGATCTGCGTGCTGAGCGGATCCAGCGACGCGGTCGGCTCGTCGAGCAGCAGCACGCGTGGGCTCGTTGCCAGAGCGCGGGCAATGCACAGTCGTTGTTGCTGGCCACCGGAGAGCGCCGTCGCGCTCTCGTCCAGACGGTCCTTGACCTCGTCCCACAAACCGGACCTTTGCAGCGCGCCCTCGGTCAGCTCGCTCATCTCCGCGGGGGAAAGTTTGCGCTGGGCACTTCCCGTTAGCCCGGCCGTGACGTTCTTCCTGATGGACAGGGTCGGGAAGGGAGTCGGCCGCTGGAAGACCATTCCCACGTTTCGTCTGACCGCCGTCGGATTTACGTCGTTGCCGTAAATCGGATGTCCGAACAGATCGACAGATCCTTCCACGCGCGCGATCGGAATCGTCTCGTGCATTCGATTGAGGCAGCGAAGCAGGGTCGACTTGCCGCAGCCGGACGGGCCGATGATCGCCGTTACCTCGTTGGCGTAGAACGGCATCGACACTCCCTTCACCGCCGCGGTCGGCCCGAAAAACGCCGAAAGGCCCCTGGCCACCATTGCAACTTCCGCTGACGTATGCGGGCCCGAGGCGGGAGCTTTCCGCAGCGTGGCCTCAGTCAACCGGCCCACCAAATCGCGCGCGCGTCACGGCGCGGGCAATGACGCTGATTATCAGCACCATGCCGATCAGGACCAGCGCGCCTGCCCACGCCAGCGAGTGCCACTCGGCGTAAGGACTGATGGCGTAAGTGAAGATCTGAAGGGGCAGCGCGGCGATTGGCTCACCGATCCTTGTCGACCAGAACTGATTTCCAAACGCGGTGAAAAGGAGCGGCGCGGTCTCGCCGGCTATCCTGGCCATCGCGACTAGCGCACCTGTCACGATGCCGGCGAGGGCTGTGCGCAGCACGATCGAGATCGAGGTCCGCCAGCGTGGATATCCGAGGGCGAGCGCCGCCTCGCGCAAGGAATTCGGGACCACGCTCAGCATCTCCTCCGTCGTCCGCGTCACGAGCGGAATCATCATCGCGCCGAGGGCGATTCCTCCGGCGAGCGCGGAAAAATGCCCGATTGGGCGAACGAGAAACTCCCACGCAAAAATTCCGAGGACGATGGATGGGAGACCATTCAGAACATCCGACAGGAATCGCACCGCGTTTGCGAAGCGCGTGCCCTTGTTCTCGAGTAGAAAGAGGCCGCCGCCGATCCCGAGGGGAAGGCCGACGGCGCAAGCGATTCCGATGAGGATGAGCGTGCCCACGATCGCGTTCGCCATTCCACCGCCAGGCTCACCGACCGGCTGAGGCATGTTCGTGAAAAAGTCGAGCGAGATGGACGATGCGCCTTTTTTCAGCAGGTGGAACAGAATGAGCAGCAGCGGCAGCGTTGCGAGCACCGCGGCGAGATAGGTAAGGGAGATCATGACGCCACTGGTCACGTGTCGGCGGCGATTCAGGCTCATGCCCGGCCTCCCCGGCCGACCTGCCAAACCAGCCACCGCGCGATGCCGTTGACGATCAGCGTGATCGCGAACAGCATTGCGCCGACCGCCATCAACGCGGAAAGGTGCAGGTCGTCGGTCGCCTCGCTGAATTCATTGGCGATGAGGGATGCCATGGTATACCCGGGAGCGAACAGAGACGCTGAGATCTCGGGCCGGTTTCCGATGAGCATCGTGACTGCCATCGTCTCACCCAGCGCGCGCCCAAGGCCGAGGATTATCCCGCCGACGATTCCCGACCTGGCGAAGGGAATGACGGCGTCTCTGATCATTTCCCAGCGCGTCGCCCCGAGAGCGAGCGCCGCTTCGCGCTGAGACCTCGGCACGGCGAGGAGAACTTCGCGCGATACGGCGGAGATGTATGGCAGCGCCATGATCGCGAGAATCACTCCGGCCGCCAGCATGCTCGGCCCGTACGCCGGGCCCGAAAAGAAAGGTGTCGCGCCAAGGTGGAGGTCGTCGCGCAGGAAAGGCATCACGTGCTCGCGCATGATCGGCAACAGCACGAAGATTCCCCACAGTCCGTAGACGACGCTCGGAATCGCGGCGAGGAGATCGACCAGAAACGCGACCGGCTGGCGGAGCCAGCTGGGAGCGAACTCCGAAAGAAATATCGCGACACCGATCGCCAACGGCGTGGCGATGATGAGCGCCACCGCCGACGATACGACCGTTCCATATAACGCCGGCGCCGCCCCGAACTTGTGCGCGCCAACGTCCCAGACGCTCGAAGTGACGAGCGAGATTCCAATCTCGGTGATGGCCGGCCAGGCGGCGATGCCGAGTGCTACCGCGATGAGCACGACGAGCAGCGGAACCGCCATCGCGCAGACCGTGATGGCGACCCTGTACACGCGATCGCCGACGGCCGAAGTGCCCATGTTCACACGCCGCCGGTCCTTCGCGCGCCACGGCATCCAACCTCGCTCGGAGGGTGGACTTTCCTCCCGCGTCACGAAGGTCACACGTGACGCGGGCTGTACTGCCGGCTCGGTCATCTGGTGGGCGCGACAGAGATCGTCGCTATCCTTGCCTTGAGATTGGCAGCCATGCTCTCGGGGATCGGCGCGTAGTCAAGCGGCGCCGCCTGAGCCTCGCCCTCAGTCAATGCCCAGTTGAGAAAATCAACGAGCTTGCGGCTCTTCACCGAGTCTTTCTGCTGCTGATAAACGAGTATCCACGTGAACGAGGATATCGGATACGCTCCAGCGCCTGGCGCGTTGACGATCGAGATCCGATAGTCGCTGGTGGCGGGAAGGCGACTCGCGGCTCCCGCGGCGGCGGCGGTGACTGCTTCGACCGTTGGCGTGATG
>JBDSRC010000143.1:0-9048 GCA_039929505.1 Gemmatimonadaceae bacterium | reverse complement strand
ACGTGTACTGCCCGAAGCCGCCTACCAACAACGTACCTGGCGACTGAGCTGCCGCCGTTCCGCCGAGGAGCAAGGCCGTCATCGAACAGACGGTCAAACTTCTTCTCAACATGATTTTTTCCTCTCTAAGGGTGGAACTTCTTTCCAGCGTTTACCGCGGTCGCCCGCTGCATCGTGAGGCAGGATGCCTGCCCAGCGAGCGCAAAGCACTCTCTCGGCAATCCCCCTCACTCCCCGCAAAACCTAGCAAATCTTTTGAGTGGCGCTAGTGACATGGCCCTATTTGTGACAGGCAGAAAAAGCATGTACAGCACCACGTTGAATTGCCACCATGGTAATCCGGTCTCGTCGTGGGGCGTCGGCTTGCAAGTGCCACGCCAGCTACCCCCACGGCGTGTAAGTTACGCGCCTTCAACGTGAAAGCGAGCCACCAGCCTCATAAAACCGCAAATTTGTTGAGGTTAGCTCAGGTCGCGGCAGCGGTCCCTACGGGATGACCCGTCGCCACCAGCCGCCCTTTTCGCGGGCGAGCGCCTTTGCGGTCGCGGCTCTCCACGCGGAGAGCATTGTTTCACCGTCCGCGAACCGATTTTCCGGCTCGGGAGATAGCGCCGTCCTGAACCAGTTGCACAGCACGGTTGGAAACGGGCTCAGGTCTGCTCCTTCCCCCAGCTGTCGCGCCAGAATCGTCTTGGCATCATCATCGCCGAATGGGGGTCGGCCGGTGAGTGCGAAGATGACGATTCCGGCCAGCGCGAAATAATCGGCAGCCGGACCCTGCGATTCACCGAGGAGTTGTTCCGGCGCCGCGAACGCAGGTGTGCCGGTCGTGCCGGCTAAATCCTCCCCGGTCACGTTCGCGATCCCGAAATCGGTGATGCGCCACCGATTGTACCGGTCGATCAGAATGTTCTCGGGCTTGAGATCCCGGTGGAGAATGCCGTGCGCGTGCGCGACGATGAGCGCATCCAGCACCTGCTCGAGCTGCGTCGCCACCTCGGACAGCGGCCTCGGTCCACTCCGTGCGACGAGGCTCGCGACCGACCCTTCTTCCGCGAGCTCCATGGTGTACCACGAGAGATCGCCACTCGAATCCCAGTCGTAGATCGGAACGATCGCGGGATGAGCGAGCTGCGCCGCCAGCTTCGCTTCCCGCCAGAATGAGCGGACCGCGCGATCGTCCCGCGCCACCGACGGGTGAAGTGCCTTGAGCGCGACCTCGCGTTCGAGAGACAGATCGCGCGCGCGCCATACGGTCCCGAATGCGCCGCTGCCGAGTGGCGACAGAATCTCGTAATCGTCGCCGACGGCCCAGCGCACGCGCGCCTCGGGGGATTCACGGGTGGATGAGTCCGGCTCCCCGCGCACCATCACAACACTGCGCGAAGGATCTCCGCGGTCGATCGCGCGGAGAAGCACCGCCAGGGATGGGAATCGGTCTTCGGGATTGACGGAAAGCGCGCGGTCGATGGCGCTGGCAACAATCGTCGGAGCTTCCGGTCGGAGCCATTTGACCGGAGGAATTTCCCTGGCTGGCGGCGCCTCGCCTGCAAGCGCCGTGTAACAGAGAGCCGCGAGCTGCCACTGATCGCTTGCGGCGGTGGGAATCCAGTCCCGGCCTTCCCACTCAGGAGGGTCGGGCAGCTCCGACCGCACGATTCGCGGCGCGTCGACAGCGCGCACCTCTATCGCGCCGTGACCGGGCCGAACACCAGGCGGAATTGCTCGCCTCGGCACCGCCCACTGCCACTCCAGCATCCAGAGTCTACCGGTCGGCGTGATCCAGAGCGCGTCTCCGTTGAGCCCGCCGTGCGCGATCCCCCCGTCGTGCAGATACGCGAGGGTAGAGCACGCGCCACGCAGCATCTGGAGCACGTAAGGAATGTCAGCAGGACCGAGTCGCGCCAGGCGCGAGCGAACGGTTTCGCCGGTAACCCAGCGGCGGAGATAGCCCGGGCCCCTTCCGCTCTCGCGGTGCGTAGTCCAATAGTGATACGTCGTCGGTATCGACGGATGGCTCCGCTGCGCCAGCTGCTTCGCTTCCTCGAAAAGCCACGCTGTATGGGCCGGATCCAGCGCCGTCACCAGCGAGAGCGAGCGCCCGAGAACGTCGATGACCTCTTGATAGTGGCGATAGTCGCCCGTCATCCCACCCGGGCCCCAACCCCAGTCGGGAGGGAGCTTCCAGTCGAAGATGTGCGGCGGGAGCATTCTCGTAGCGCGTGGCGTGACGACGCCGCGATCGGGTGCGCTCATGTGCCGGCGGTACCACGTGCCAATGCGATGAGCACCCTCGTCCCTTTGCCGGACTCGCTCGTAATCGCTATCTCCCCACCCCACGCATCAATCAATCTGCGCGTTACGGCAAGTCCCAATCCGCTCCCGGTCGTGCGCGTCGAAAAGTGCGGCTCGAAGATTCTCGGCAACACTGCCGGCGCGATGCCCACCCCATCGTCGACAGTTTCGATCGTCACACGGCGATCGTCTTCGCGCACGGTCACGTCGACGTGACGCGCGCCGGCGAGCCGCGCGTTCTCGAAGACGTTCAGGAGGACATCACGCATCTCGTCCTTCCTGCCCATTGCCCATGCCGGCCGGTCGGCGCCGCTGACGCGCCATTTGACTTCTCGATCTCCCATTGTCTCCAGGTCGACGACGTCGCGCACAACCGCCGATGCATCGATCGCCACGGCCGGCGGAAGATCCGCCGGTGCGCTTCCGTAGCGGCTGAACGACCGCGCGATCTCATCGAGGCGATCGATCTCCGCCAGAATACGACCAACATTCTCGTTCAGCACCTGGTCGAAATCAACGCGCGGGTCGGTTCGCGCGCGACGGAGGTGTTGAACGCCGAGCCTGATCGGCGTGAGCGGGTTCTTGATCTCGTGCGCAACCTGTCGCGCCATCTCTCCCCACGCCAGAACTCTCTCCGCGCGGGCAACCTCGATGCGACTCAGCTCGAGATCGCGCGCCAGCCTCTTGGCGGCGACTCCGCTCAGCCAGAGCGCCGCGAGCGCGCCGGCGGCGGTCGCGAAGAGCACGAGCATCCCGAGATCGCGCCGGCGGCGATCGAGCGCCAGATCGTCGCTTCTCGCGGGAGCCGATAGAACAAACCGCTCGCGCGCCGGACCGGTCGACGCGCTATACCCGAACAGCATCTCCGCATCGCCGAGAGTCTCGACGGACGAGGCAGACAGCTCACCGGCCGACGCGAGGCGCTGCTGCACCCGCGGCGGCAACGCGCGACCCCCGGGAGCGAGTGCATCAAGCAACGCGTCGCTGGACCGCTCGAGAAAGCCGTTGCTATAAAGAAAGAGCGGCGTGTCGAATCGTTCTGATGCAGCAGGAAGCCGGTCGTATTCATTTCCGGATACGACCGCGTTCAGTGTCTCGCGCACCAGCACTTCGCGGGTCTGCTCGTCATCGCTGCGGAGTCGCTGGTACGACCAGAGCGCAAAGGCAATCGCCGGCACGATGAAGAAAGTGAAAAGTGCGAGCGTGAGTCGCGCCCTGTAGGTGTAGATCCAGCGGGCAGCACGTACACGGACCCAGCGCGCGAATCCGCGTTCGGCCGCAGCTCCGAGCAGCCACAGTAAGCCAGCGATGAGAACGTTCGAGAGCAGCAGCAGCAGCCCACGCTCCGCCCTCGCCCAGCGCGATCTGAGATCGATCTCGACGTGCGCGCGCATGTTGCCGCTCGATGTCGCGACGACCCGGTCTCCGTGCATCTCATTACCCGTTCGGTGCCACCGGAGGCGGTCGGCGGTGGCCGGAATCATCGGCGAGACATCCGTCAGCGCAACCGAGTATGGGGGATCGCCGCCGGAAGCCCGGCTCATTCCGAGCAATGCGGAATACGGATTCTGGGTGAGGAGCTGCGTGCGCGGCAATACGAGCAGCGATGTCGCGCCTCCGTCAGGATGCGCAACGACGGACAGTATCTGAACCCCAGTCGAGCCGAGAATGCTGCGCGTCACGTTCTCGCCGCTGACCAGGGCCTGGCGGACGGCCCTCATCACGACCTCGGAATCCGGCTTAGTCGCGGTGATTGCGAACTCTGTGAGCCTGGTCCCGCTCGCGTCCCAGGAGCTGAGCGTCGCCGGCAGTTCGGCGGACCTGAGATCAGATGTCGCGTAGCGCTGAAGCAGAGCTGACCGCGTCATCGGACGCGGAGAATCCGCAAGCGAAGAAGCGAACCGGCGGGTGAGAAGCAAGGCATAGTCGTCCACTTCAGCCAGCCGGGCGACATCTTCCTCGGCGAGCCGAACCCGCTGGCGCGATGTGGTCGACCAGAGAGCGGTAATGGCGGTAGCTCCGGCGAGTGTGGCCAAAACGAGAGCGGCGCGAAGGGAGACTCTGGCCGCAAGTCCCAAGGCTACTCGCACCATGCAGTATGCGAGCAGGAGGACGGCGAATAGAAAGAGGAAGAGCGGAATCTCCCACGAGAGCCACAGGCCCGGCGTCGATCCCCATGGTGGCTGGCCGATCCCCCTCACGATGTTTGATGCGAGGGGAATTCCAATGCCCAGGCTGAGTACCGCGCCGGCCGCGCCATATGCGCGCGGCCAGCTTGTCCGACGCAGTGCGCGCAGAATGGCATACACCGCCATCAGCACCAGCGTGGTGCTGATCAGGAGGGCGGCCGGGTTCGCGGTCAGCGGTCCGGCCAGGCGCGAGAAGTAGAACGCCGGATCGAACAGCCGCGCAGTGTTGGAGAACGCGTTCCATGGAACGAGCGCGGTGATGCCGAGCGCCACAGCGATCCCGAACAGCCGCTCCGGAAGCGCTCGCCGGTTCTTCCACACGTACGCGAGTAACGCGAGCACGAGCACGACGAGCACGATGGTTACCGAGCCCCGCCACGTCGCGGTCTTCCTGAATCGGACTTCTTCTCCGGGGGCGAGCCGGGCAGCGGCGCGGAGGAGCGGCTTCCCGTCGTGAACAAGCACCACCGACCCGGCGCCCGTTTCTTCGCCCGGTGCGAGGAGATACGAATCGACCTCTCCCGAACTCGCAACGCGCGAGGCGAGCGCCTCCGAGAGCTGGTCGGCCGGAGGAACTGCGTGAAGCACCGCGGAAGCCACCGCCCGCCGGCTGCCCTTCTCTCTCACGATGTTGAGGGTCGAGTAGAACTCGCTGAATGCGACATTCATCGGCCCGCGCACGGAATCCGGATTGACACGGATGGAGCCCGACCAGGCAACCGGACGGCCCTTCTCGTATAGCACCACCGATTCGCCCTCGCGCTGGGGCGAGCGCGAAGCCAGAAACCTGAAAGCCTCGTCGGCATCGCGGGGTGCGTCGAGGGCGGCATTCGCGCGCTCGTCGAGCCGCCCGACCGCTTCGCCGATCGCTCGCTCGAGCGCGCGAACCGCCCCGTTAGCGGCGCCGGCTCGCTCGGCGGCGCCCTGCGGCGTGCCAGACGCGCCGGGCAGCACTGGCGTTCGCACCCACATCGCCATCAGAAACAGGGGAACCGAGGCGAGCGCCAGCATTGCGCGCCGTCTGAGCATTCCGCTTCTTACATTGATGCTACCTGCTGATGCGATGACCCTTCCCTCCTCCCTTCCTGAATCCGGACCCCTGCGGGTCAAGGAGCTCAACCCGTCGCAGATAGCGACGATTCTGGGCCACGACCCGCGCCTGATCGTTCCCATCGGCACATGTGAGCAGCACGGGCCTCACCTGCCGCTGGGCTGCGATACCATCATCGTCGAGCACATGGCGGATGATCTCTCGGCGGAATATGGCGTGCTGCGAGCTCCCACGGTCGAGTACGGGGTAAATGTGGATACCGAAAAGGGGTTCACGGGAAACGCGTCGCTGCGCAAGAAAACACTCCATCGTCTGCTCAATGACCTGATCGATTCGTGGGAAGCGACCGGTATCCGCGAGTTCATCCTCCTCACCGCCCATGGACACGATCCCCACCAGGAAGCCCTCGCGACCGTGATCACCGCCGGCGCCCGCGTGCGGGTGGTGGACATTTTCGGCGTCAATCTCTCCGATCTGCTCGAAGGACAGAAAGAAGCGATGCACGGCGACGAGGTGGACACCTCGATAATGCTGTTCCTCGCGCCCCACATGGTGAAGCCGGACATCGCGCAGGACTATATGATGTCGCGCGAGCAGCTAAGGCGTTACCGGCGCGGAACGCTGAAGGTTCCGAGCGGCAGTGCCGGATCGATCGGCCGGCCGTCGCTGGCATCAGCCGAAAAGGGCAAGCGACTGTACGAGCGCATCTACGGGAAGATCAGCGACCGGATATTTCTGGCTCCTGCGCCCGCGGAGTAGCCTCTCCGCGCCGGAGAAGGAAATTCGCTGTTTTCCGTCCTGAAACTCGGTTGTATAGTTGGACGTACGTCACGAAAAGCCACCCACCCACAAATAATGATGCGATCACTGCTTTTCATAGCTCTAGTCGGAGCTGCCGTTCCGGCATCCGCGCAGGTACTTCCGCGCGATTCGGCGGCCCAGACGACGCTCACCATCGAGCAGGCCATCGACCAGGCCCGCCGCAACAACCCCGATCTTCAGCAGATCATGAACAACCGCGTCTCGGCCCGTGCCGGGGTCCGCACGGCCTATGGCGCGCTTTTGCCGAGCGCTGACGCTTCGCTGTCCGTGCAGCGCCAGCAGGGAGGGCAGCAGATTTTCGGCGGCACCAGCCTTGGTGCGAGCTCGGATGTAAATCAGTCGAGCTACTCGATTGGCTTGGGCTACCGCCTCAACAGCGCTTCCCTGATCACGCCGAGCCTGCAGCGCGCGAATCGTGACGCGGTGGAGGCCGATATTACCGGCGCGATAGAGACTCTGCGCAGCAATGTCGCCCAGCAATATCTCCTGACCCTGCAGGCCGAGGCGAACGCAGATCTGCAGGATTCGCTGGTCGTGGCGTCCGAGACGGAGCTGGTTCTGGCACAGGCACGCGAGATCGTCGGGTCCGGAACGCAGCTGGATATCCAGCGCGCGGAAGTCGCGCTTGGCCTCCAGCAGGTGGCGGTGCTCAGAGCCAGAAATCAGATTGAGATCGAAAAGCTGAGACTGTTCCAGCTGATGGGAATTCGACAGCCACCGAACGTCGCGCTTGTGAGCCGGTTCATCGTGACTCCAACCAATCTTCGGCTGGAGGACCTTCTCGAAGCGGCCCACCGCCAGAATCCGGTCGTGCTGGCGCTGCGCTCACGCGAGCGCGTCGCCAACCTTCACGTCCGCCGCGAGAAAGGCGAATACTCTCCCACGCTGTCGCTGAGCACGGGAATCGGCGGCTATACCTACGGCTATACGAATTCCGCGTTCCCGGTTCAACAGGCGATGGCACAGACTGAAGCGTCGAGACTCGGCTGCATCCGGACCGAAGAGGTGCGGGCCGCGCTCAATCTCAGCAACAACCTCGCTCAGTGCAGCGCCATCACCTTTACCGAAGACCAGGCCTCTGCGATCAGACAGGGAAATTCGAGGTTTCCGTTCAACTTCACGAAGCAGCCGCGCTCGTTCACGGCAGTGCTCTCAATGCCGCTCTTCGATGGATTTGCCCGCGAACAGCGCGTGCAGGAAGCGATGGCGAGCCGGTCCGACGCCCGCTACGGCGTCAGAGCCCGGGAGCTGGCCCTCACGGCCGACGTGACGGCCGCGTACCTCATCCTCGTCACGGCCGAAAAGACGGTAGCATTACAGGAGCAGAACGCGGCAAAGGCGAGGCAGGAGCTGAAGCTTATGCAGGACCGCTACAGAATCGGAGCGACGACCTTCGTCGATCTGGCCCAGTCGCGCGCGACCTACGAGCGCGCGGAAAGTGATCGCATCAACGCTATTTACGACTACCACAAAGCGTTCGCAATTCTCGAGAGCGCCGTCGGCAAACCCCTTCGTTAATCGGATCGATAAATATGAAGAGACGCACTAAATGGTCGGTTGCAGGCGTCGTCGTCCTGGCCATTCTGATAATCGGCATCACCAGCGCCATGAAGGGCCGCAACAAGGCGACCGAGGTTCGCATCGAGAAGGTGCAGCGTCGTGACCTTGTCGCTTCCGTCACGGCGAGCGGCCAGGTGCAGCCGCATACCAAAGTCGACGTCAGCGCCGACATCACCGGACGGGTCGTGCGCCTCGCGGTACGGGAAGGCCAGATGGTCACGCGCGGCCAGTTCCTGCTCGAGGTTGACCCATCGCAATATGTAGCGAATGCCGAGCGCGCGACCGCGGCGGTCGCGTCTGCGCGCTCGCAGGTGGCCCAGTCGAGGCCGGGTCTCGCGCAGGCAACCCGAAACTACGACCGGCTCCTCGCGCTCAAGAAGGCGAACCCGACGCTCGTCTCCGAGGAGCAGCTCGAGCAGTTGAGGACGCAGGTCGAAGTGGCCCAGGCACAGCTGCAGGCGGCGATACACGCCGTAGATCAGGCAACCGCCTCCATGCGCGATGCGCGAAGCAGCCTTGGCAAGACGACCATTACCGCCCCGATGAGCGGACGCATCACCCGCCTCAACGTGGAGCAGGGCGAGACTGCGATCATGGGTACGCTGAACAAGGATGCGGCGATGCTACTCACCATCAGTGACATGAGCCTGCTCGAGACCAAGGTCAAGGTCGACGAGACCGACGTGTCCCGCGTGAAGATCGGAGACTCGACCGTCGTCCAGCTTGACGCCTTCCCGGACACGACGTTCATCGGCCGCGTCTCCGAGATCTCGAACAGCTCGGTGAAGGCTGGGAGCACCGGCGGAATGGCGTCCGCAGCCGACCAGGCGATCGACTATGAGGTGACCATTCAGCTCCTCAATGCCCCACCGGAGACGCGCCCTGATTTCTCCGCCACCGCGAAGATCATCACTCAGACCAGAAAGGGTGCGCTTTCGATACCGATCATCGCGCTCACCGTGCGTGAGGACGACGAGAAGGTCGCGAAAGAGGACTCGGGCGCGCTGACGCTGGGCCGCAAGGCTCCCGCGAAGGAGGTTGGCAAGCGCGACGTCGAGGGCGTGTTCGTCGTCGGCAAGGACAACAAAGTCACCTTCCGCCCCGTAAGGGTCGGTATAGCCGGCGAGAAGT
>JBDSRC010000142.1:0-3445 GCA_039929505.1 Gemmatimonadaceae bacterium | reverse complement strand
ACGTGGTCGCGCTGTTTACCGACGGTGAGGAGTCGGGGCTCCTCGGCGCCGCCGCTTTCGTGAGAGAGCATCCGTGGGCGAAGGACGTCGCCGTCGTGCTCAATTTCGAGGCTCGCGGCACCGGCGGACGTTCCTTCATGTTCGAGACGGGTCCGGGCAACCTCGACATCGCTCGAGCGCTGCGCGGCACGCGCGACGCGACGGCCGGCTCGGTCTTCGCGACGCTCTATCGTTCGTTGCCAAATGACACCGATCTCTCGGAGCTCGCGGTGCTCGGCCTTCCCGCCCTCAACTTCGCGTTTGTCGACGGCGTCGAGCGATATCACACGAGTCAGGACGATGTCGCGCATCTGAATACCGGTAGCCTGCAGCATCATGGATCGCAAATGCTCGCGATGGCGCGCACGCTTGCTTCCGGGCCATTAACGCGCGACCGCACTGGCGATGGCGTGTTCTTCGACCTTCCAGTGGTCGGCCTCGTCGTTTATCCGCTGGGCCTCGAGCTCCCGCTGGCACTTCTCGCGCTGGGCGTGGTCGGAACACTGATCGGTCGCGACCGAAGAGGAGTGGCGATCGGTGCGCTGGCCGCCGTTGTAGCAGTGGCTCTGTCGGCGGGAATTGGCGTGCTCGGCAGCAAAGTGCTCAGGGGTCCCGCGGTATGGAGTGGTCTGTATGCGGCAGGTATGGTTTCGCTCGCGTTGTCGGTGACGGCGCTGTGCCATGCGGTTGGCAGACGGGGGTCCACTGCACGCGGACTGCACGTCGGAGCACTCATCGTGTGGCTGGTCCTCGCGCTGGGCGTAGCTATCCTGGCTCCGGGTGTCGCCTACCTCTTCACCTGGCCCCTCCTTTTCGCCGCAGGAGCTGCGCTTCTCGCGCGCGGACGCGAGGCGGCCGAGTGGGCCACCAGCGTCGTGACGCTCTTCATCCTCGCCGGTTTCATCTACGGAGTTTCGGTGCTGTTGCTCGGCGTCACCGGTACGGGCGCGATCGCGCTCTGTGTGGTTGCATCGCTCATCGCACTGCTGCTCGCGCCGCAGCTCGAGCTCGTTGCCGGGAACGCGCGGTGGTCGGCGGCGCCATGGCTCGCCGGCGCCGGCGTGGCTTGTGTCGGGCTCGCCGCTCTGACCGTTCGGCCGAGTGCCGACCACCCTCTGCGCAGCGCCCTCGTGTACGCCCAGAACGCTGACTCGAGCGACGCCTGGCTCGGCACACTCGGCGGCCCGACAAACGAGTGGACGCGCGATGCGATCGGGGAAGTGACGTCCGGGTCCTATCCCGAGTGGACGACACGCCTGTCGGCGAGCTCGAGCCGCTTCACTGGAAGAAGGGTCCACCAGATCCCGCTCGACGCTCCAAACGCCACACTGATTGGCGACACGCTGATCGACGGAGCGAGGCGCGTCGCGCTCCATGTCAGAGCGCCCACCGGAACGACCGGGTTGGTGATGCGCGTGCGCGGCACCAGAGTACTGGCATCGTCGATAGACGGGCGTAGCGTCGACACCACGCGATACCGCCATCGCGCGCGTGACTGGGTCATTCAATACTGGGCCGTCCCCGACAGCGGGGCGATGATCGGGCTCTCGATTCCCGCCGGAAGCCAACTGGACTTCGAGCTTGCAGCGCGGCGGCCAGGCATTCCGCCCGTTCCCGGCCTGTCGATTCTCCCGCGTCCGCCACACGTCGCCCTGAGTCAGACTGGAGACGTGAGTATCGTATACCGGCGAGTGCGCTTCTGAGATCGGGAGCCGGAGCTGCCGTTTTCACGAACAGCACCGCGAAGCCGGCATATTTCCGCTTGGCGGCCTCACTCCGGTCACTGCTCGGCGCAGCACTGGGCCCGCGGCAGCGAAAACGCATTGTGATCGGGATCTCGGGTGAGTCGGGCAGCGGCAAGTCGGTGACGGCCCTGTGCCTCGCCGAGGAGCTCCGCCGCGCGGGTATTCCGACAGCCGTACTCCATCAAGACGATTATTTCCATCTTCCCCCGCGCGCGAATCACGAGAACCGGTCTCTCGACCTTCGCAACGTTGGGCCGCACGAAGTCAACCTCGATCTCATTCGATCCCACTTCGACGCTTTCCGCGCCGGACGAGATGACGTCACGGCACCGCTGGCCGACTACCCATCCGACCGGATGCTCACCCAGCGTCTGGATTTCGCGAACACGAAGGTGCTGATTGCCGAGGGAACGTACATTCTTTCGTTGCCCGAGTTAGACACTCGTATTTTCCTGCGCGCCACCCACGACGAAACGCGGGAATGGCGCCGTCAGCGCAATCGGGACCTCGACGATCCGGTGATCGAGCGCGTTCTGGCGATCGAACACGAGATCATCAGGCAACAGGCGGAGCTGGCGGACGTCGTGGTCAGCCCCGACTTCACGATCGAGGAGAACCCTGAGTCACGGAAGCGGTGAGAGATCAGCCCACCGCGGTCGATGGTTGGCGCCGCGAGATCGTTGATGCGCTGGGCACAACGGTTCGCGCCGCGGGACAAGCTCCGCCCTTGCCATTACTGGTCAACCCCATATCATCCGGGGGCAGGCGAGGAGTGAGCATTGGATATCTCGTAGCGCCAGCACCTCGATGAGGAGAGCGTGAGCGAATCAGTCATCGACATCTCCCTCCTTACGCGCCGTTTCGGGACCAGGACTGCTCTCGACTCGGTAAGCCTGTCCCTGCCACGCGGCGCGGTCTACGGCCTCGTCGGCGCGAACGGGGCGGGCAAGACGACGCTCATCAGACACATCCTCGGCTTGCTGCGGGCGGAGAGCGGCACGGTGCGCGTCTTCGGCCTCGACCCCGTCGCCGATCCGGTCGCTGTCCTGTCGCGGATCGGCTACCTCTCCGAGGAAAACGATCTCCCCGGCTGGATGCGCATCGACGAGCTCATTCGCTACTCGCGCGCGTTCTATTCCGCCTGGGATGATTCGTATGCGGAGGAGCTGCGACGCGCGTTCGCACTGGACCCCCACGCCAAAATCAGGAACCTCTCCAAGGGGCAGAAGGCGCGGGCGGGGCTGCTCATCGCGCTGGCGCACCGGCCGGAGCTGCTGGTGCTGGACGAGCCCTCGTCCGGCCTCGACCCGATAGTTCGCCGCGACATTCTCGGCGCCGTCATTCGCACCATCGCCGATGAAGGCCGCACGGTGCTTTTTTCGTCGCACCTGCTGGAGGAGGTGGAGCAGGTCGCCGATCACGTCACGATGATCAGCGAGGGCACGATCGCGCTGAGCGCGTCGCTCGACGCCATCAGGGAATCGCACCGTGTAGACGGACGCGTCCCTTCGCTGAATGAGATCTTCGTCGCCCACGTCGGGACGCCCGCAACGTCAGCCCCGGATACGTAAGTCTTGCGCTCCGCCGCTCTCGCAATCGCCTGGGAGTTCCGCCAGCGGCATCGCTGGGGACTGCTCGCCGTGGCCGGGTACCTGCTCGTC
>JBDSRC010000141.1:0-2593 GCA_039929505.1 Gemmatimonadaceae bacterium | reverse complement strand
GACAGATCGTAGTGGCGGCCGTGCTGGCGCGCGCGGGGCTCCCCGACAGCGCCCGCCGTGTCCTCGCCCGCGCCCGCGCCGACCGGGAAACTGACCCGCGCGGCGAGCTCATTGGATACGAGGCGTTCGTCCGCACTATGCTGGGCGACAGGAAGGAGGCGATAGATCTGCTCCAGCGCTATCTGACCGACCACCCCGAGCACCGCCGCGGATTCGCCAAGGTGAACGCGTGGTGGTGGCGCGACCTGCAGACCGACCCCCGGTTTCAGACCCTCATCGCGTTGGGGGGATAGGCCCACCGGCTCTGAAAAACAGGCCGAAAAATTTTTCTATAGCGCTCTTTACGGTTGAGCTTATATTGTGGCGCCTCACAACATCCTTTTATGCCGTCCCCCCAGGAACACGTTCCGTTTTTCAACAGAGGTCACCGATGAAAGGCCGTAGCCTGCTCGCGCTTCCGACGCTCGTTCTGGTACTCAGCTGCGAAGGTGACCGGAATCCAGTGGCAGGGCCCCGAGCCCCCAGCGTCCCTTCCGAATTCATCAGTGACGGCGCGCACGGCGGAAATCCGGACTTTTTCTTCCTTCCGCCAATGGTGCCGCCTCCGTTCAAGCATCCGGACTTCCAGTCAGGAAAATTCAACAACCGCCTGCAGCCGGCCCTGAAAGTAGAGATCTGCGAGCTCAAAGCGGAGAACCTGAATCCGGACGGCTTGCCGACCAGTGCGACCGGCTGTGTGGCGGGGACTCCTCTCAAGACGTTCGCGCCCGGAAGCGTGAAGCTCACCGGCCCCTCGGCCGAGAGCGGTTGGTGGTCAGGCATGGGTCTCCCGGCGGACGGGTTCTATCACGTGCTGTGGGACACGCGCGAATCCAATCTCGACATCACCAAATACTACCGGATCAAGGTCCTCATCAACGGGTCCGCCGTACCGCTCGGCATCGCCGATGTCGATCCGATGGCGAACGCGCGGGAGTGGCGCCACATCCTGTCGGGCGAGGTGATTCGCCTGATCGACGACACCAAGCTTCCGATTGCGTTCCGGGTGGAGACGGGCGCTCTCTGCGTCGGCGCCAGCTCCTGTACCTCCGCGACCGTCACCAACGACAACCCGAACGGCGACTCGCAGATTCTCCAGGTGCTGGGCGCAGGTGGCGTTCCGATCGCCGGCGTGCTGTTGCCAGACGGCTGGCTGCCGGCCAGCGGGCCGCAGAGCGTGGTCTTCACTATTGCCCGCGTGAACACGGGCGTCTTTCAGTGTCACGCCAATCTTCCCCTCCAGCAGTTCGAGGGCTGCTTTCATTACAGCACGATTCCCGAGCTCCAGCCCATCGACGCTTCGGGCAGGCAGTTCGCGATCTCGATCATAGCCGGAGTGTGCTTCACCCTCAGCGACACCGAGGACCCGCGCGAGCCGTTCGTGCAGCTGTGGTCGTCGGAGCCCGGTCAGGTGGGCGACACGCCGAAGGCGTTACGGAGCGCGGATGCCTCGGCGATTCTGACGGATCCGGCGGGGCGGAACTGCGGTGATCCGCCGGTCGCGGATGCCAGCTCCAATCGAATGAGCCGGCTGGCGAGCGCCGGATGGCGTAAGCTGACGGGTGGGGTAGGACGCTTGTTCGCGGTGAGGACGGCGTATGCCGTCGACCTCGGGTTGGGCGGAATCCTGGATGACATCAGCAACATCGGCCCCGCGCTGACGGCGGAGATCCAGGCCTACACCAGCACCTCGCTCACCCTCGGACCGGGCTCGACGACGACCTCGACGGCGAGGATCGTCGGGACCCAGGTTCATCAGGGTGGCCCTCGCTCCACCGGCATCGGCGGCATGCAGGTGACCTTCACCCTGGCCGCCGGGAACGGGACGCTCAACCTGCTCGGAACTACAGGCGGGACGGCGACTCAGGTGATTGTTACGACAAACACGAACCCGATTGACGGCGGTGCGGTGAGCGGCGGCGGATTCGCGCCGGTGAACTGGACGCTCCCGACCACACCCGGCACCTACACACTCACGGCTACAGGCCCGGCGACTGGAGGACCGGTAACATTTACCGCGACTGTATCAAGCCCGGTTATTCCGAATCCGGTCCTCGCGTTCACCGGGACGGAAATCTACGCGGTTAATGGCGTGACTTTCGTGAGGTATAATCTCGCGGTCACCAACTACCAGTCGTATCCGGCAGAAATGTTTGTTGCGTCGCCAGACCTGCCGCCCTGCGGATTGAACACCAGTGCTTCCCGAACCTGGGTGGACATCTACAACGCCAATAACAGCAGGATATATGGCTTCTGCGGGTTGGGAAGCCCGTCCGACCTCCAGTCGATCTGGTTTGCCGTGGCTCTGGGCACGCCCCCTCCCTCACAGGTGCACATCAGGCTGGTCGATCGGGCGACGGGTGTGACCTACACTTCGAACAATGTCGTCCCGATACCACCGTTGTCCATCAACTAGGTGGTATTCATCAGCTACCCCCTTGCCGGCTGTTGTATAAACGACGTGTACCTTCAAAACGTCGGCGGAACTGGACGGATCCGTCTGACGAATCAGCCCACAGCTGATGGCACCGGAGTCAGGGCCATAACGAACACG
>JBDSRC010000140.1:0-3259 GCA_039929505.1 Gemmatimonadaceae bacterium | reverse complement strand
GTCCATGACGGTGCGGTGCTGCCGATTCTGCACCTCAACGGATACAAGATCGCTGGCCCAACGGTGCTCGCCCGAATCCCGAGGGCCGAGCTTACCGATCTCCTCAGTGGCTTTGGCCATCGCCCGTATTTCGTCGAGGGCGACGACCCCGAGACCATGCACCAACTGATGGCCACCACCCTCGACGAAATCGTCCTGGAAATTCGCAAGATCCAGGATGATGCGCGAGCCAACGGCTTCACTGGCCGCCCTCGATGGCCGATGATCGTTCTCAACACACCAAAGGGTTGGACCGGCCCTGCTACCGTTGACGGCAAGAAGACCGAGGGATCATTTCGCTCCCACCAAGTGCCCCTCGCCGGACTCGCATCAAACCCCCAGCACCTCCTCATGCTCGAAGAGTGGATGCGCAGCTACAGACCCGAAGAGCTGTTTGACGAGGGCGGGCGCTTGCGTCCGGAGTTGGCCGAGCTGGCGCCCACGGGAGCGCGACGGATGGGAGCAAACCCGCATGCGAACGGCGGGCTGCTGCTCAAGGATTTGACACTGCCCGATTTCCGGGACTACGCCGTTGAAGTCAGGTCACCCGGGGAAACGGACGGCGAAGCGACCCGCGTCATGGGAAAATTCCTCCGCGATGTAACGAGTCTCAACGCGGACGCGCGCAACTTTCGGCTGGTGAGCCCGGATGAAACCGTTTCCAACAGGCTGGATGGCGTGTTCGACGTCACGACCCGTCTGTCAACGGCCGAAATCCTTCCAACTGATGATCACGTCTCGCCGGACGGGCGGGTTATGGAGATGCTGAGCGAGCACGCATGTCAGGGCTGGCTGGAAGGATACCTGTTGACTGGTCGCCATGGATTCTTCTCCTGCTACGAAGCGTTCATACACATCGTGGGCTCGATGTTCAACCAGCACGCGAAATGGCTCAAGGTCACGCGCGGCATCCCTTGGCGGAAACCGATCGCTTCGCTGAACTATCTTTTGACTTCACACGTCTGGCGACAGGATCACAACGGGTTCAGCCATCAGGATCCCGGTTTCCTCGATCACGTAGTCAACAAGAAAGCGGACGTGATTCGGGTTTATCTCCCTCCTGACGCAAACACTCTCCTATCAGTGACAGACCACTGTCTGCGCAGCCGGCACTACGTCAATGTCATCGTCGCAGGCAAACAACCCGCTCCTCAATGGCTCGACATCGACTCGGCCGTCCGCCACTGCGAAGTGGGAATCGGTGTTTGGCACTGGGCTAGTAACGATGCCGGGGGAGAGCCGGATGTGGTAATGGCGTGCGCCGGCGACGTTCCCACACTGGAGACACTCGCCGCGGTCGACTTCCTTCGCTCGACTCTTCCAAATCTCAAGGTCCGGGTCGTCAACGTAGTCGATCTCATGACTCTTCAGCCGAGAACCGAGCACCCGCATGGGCTCTCGGATACCGACTTCGACGCGATCTTCACGAGAGATAAACCCATTGTTTTCGCTTTTCACGGTTATCCCTGGCTCATTCATCGGCTGACCTACCGCAGGCACAATCATGGGAACCTTCATGTGCGCGGCTACAAGGAGGAGGGTACGACCACCACACCTTTCGACATGACGGTTCTCAACGACATGGATCGTTTCCACCTTGCCAAGGACGCCATAAGGCGGGCTGGCCTCGAGTCTAAGGCAAGTGACGTGCTGGATCTGCTCCGCGACAAGCTCGCTATGCATTCGGCTCACATACGGGAGTACGGCGAAGACATGCCGGAGATACGCAATTGGCGGTGGAGCAACCAGAGGCGCGAATCCAAATGAGCCGAGCCTCGAAGCGCGGCTACGAATTCCCGGCGCGCGACAACGTGTGACGGCGGCGGACGAGCGGTCGATTCTCGTTCTCAATGTTGGCTCGTCGACGCTGAAGTTCGGCCTCTTTCCGATACACGACAGCGACGACGCCCTTCTGCACGGCGTGCTGGAACCAGGGTCAGCCAGCGGCGAGCTGCGAATCATTGATTCTGCAGGGCGTCACAACGACACCCAACAGCTGGTCGTCACTCATGATTCTGCCGCCGCGGAGCTGCTTCATTATCTGGAGCGCAACTCGTTGTTCGGCTCGGTTGAGGCCGTCGGACACCGGTTCGTTCATGGGGGCACGACGCTGCGGGAGCCGGTGCGCATCGATGCCAGGATCCGCGCGCTGCTCGAAGAGGTCATCCCGCTCGCACCCGATCACTTGCCGGCGGAGCTTCGCGCGATCGACGAAGTTTCGCGCCATGCCCCAGCGCTCGTTCAGGTAGCCTGCTTCGACACGGCATTCCACGGCACCCTGCCGAATGTCGCCCGCCTCTTCGGCTTGCCGAGAGTGCTCTCGGAGTCAGGAGTCGTGAGGTACGGCTTCCACGGGCTTTCTTACGAGTATGTCACGGACGCTTTGCGGCGACGCGGAGAGCTGCCAGCTCGCACGATCGTGGCTCATCTCGGCAACGGCGCCAGCATTGCCGCGCTCCTGGACGGAGTGTGCATCGATACGAGCATGGGCATGACTCCATCGGGCGGGTTCGCAATGAGCACACGCTCCGGAGATCTGGATCCCGGTGTGATGCTCTATCTTCTGAGGTCGCGCGGTTTCTCCGCGAGCGATCTGAACGACGTGACCAGTCGGCGGGGCGGGTTGCTTGGCATCTCGGAATCCAGCTCCGATATGCGAGACCTGCTGGCCGCGAGCTCGACGGATTCGAGGGCTGAAGATGCGGTCGGCGTCTTTTGCTACCAGGCAAGAAAATTCATTGGGGCGTATTGCGCCGCGCTTGGGGGAATCGACGCGCTCATTTTCACGGGTGGAATCGGGGAGCGGTCCCCTGAAGTGCGCGCCCGGATATGCGAGAAACTCGGCTTCCTGGGGATCCGGGTGGACCCGGCGCTGAACCGCGAGAATGCATCGACGATCTCAGCGGCCGGAAGCACGGCGCAGGTTCGGACCGTGAAGACGAACGAGGAAGCCATTATCGCGAGACATGTGCGGAAAACGGTCGCTCTTCAGCCCCAGGCGGCAGCAGAGAGGCTGTAAGAAACTCCGTCACAGCGCGCGAGGCGGTAATGTGGCTCGGAGTGATAATAGCCATCCTCGTCTTCCGAACTTTCCTAGTCGGAGAGCAATCCGATCTTCAAGGCGAAGTCCACGTAATCCGAGCGGTGTGAGAGTCCGAGCTTCTCGTTGATCCGCTGCTTGTAGGTGTCCACCGTCTTCGGGCTGATGAAGAGCTTCCCG
>JBDSRC010000139.1:0-4342 GCA_039929505.1 Gemmatimonadaceae bacterium | reverse complement strand
AGGGAGTCCAGCTCCGAGCCGAATCGAGATCCTGTCCCGGTTGCGCGAGCTACCCGTCCATCGAGCGCGTCGCAGACGCCGCCGAAAACAATGTAGAGTCCAGCGGTATCGAACTCCCCCCGCGATGCCGACACGATCGCGAACACCCCGAAGAAAAGACTTGCCAGGGTGAAGCCATTGGGGAGAATCACCACCGCGCGATTTCTGGGTCGATCGGGGTCGCCGCGGAGGTGGCGCCTGCTGCGGTCAGGTGCGAGCATCAATCGGGAAGCTCGGCCAACACGGTCACTCCCGCCGTGGTGAGGTCGCCCAGCCTGGCGCGAACCGTCGAATTCGTCGGTATGAAAACATCGACGCGCGAGCCGAACCGGATGATGCCCATCCGCTCGCCTTGCTTCGCCGCGTCGCCCACCTTGCTGTAGGTGACGATCCGCCGCGCGATCAAGCCGGCGATCTGGCGGACGAGAATGCGGTGTTTCGGCGCTTCGATGCCGACGGACATCTGCTCGTTTTCGAGGCTCGATTTTTCGGCCGCGGCGTTCAGAAACTTGCCCTCGTTATAGTGGACATACCTGACCACACCATCCACCGGATACCTGTTCACGTGAACGTTGAAGACGTTCATGAAGATCGACAGCCTGACGGCGCGGCCTTTCACGAAGTTCGGCTCGTCCACTTCGGCGATCATGATCAGCTTGCCGTCGGCCGGGGAAACCACCAGCGAGCTGCCGCGCTCCCCGGTCCGTTCCGGATCGCGAAAAAAGTAGGCAACCCAAAGTGCCAGCAGCAGCAGCACGACCGCGGCGAGCCACAGCCCCCAGGACCGGCGTGAAACTGCGAGCGCGAATGCACCGGCCGTAAGCAACGCGGCGATGGCGATGAAGATCAGTCCTTCACGGGCAAAGTTCATTTGGCCTGGACGTTCAGTGGGGTGCCCGTGAGGCGGGCGTAGATATCGAGGTAACGCGCAGTCGTCTCTTCAATCACCTGAGACGGGAGCTTCGGAGGCGGATAGTTCCCATCCCAGCGGCCGGCAAGTTTCTCGCGCTCGAGGTAGTCACGAAGGGGCTGCTTGTCGAAGCTGGGTTGCGGGCGACCGGGCCGGTAATTATCGGCAGGCCAGAAACGTGAGCTGTCTGGAGTGAGCACCTCATCCACCAATATAACAGAACCGGCCTCGTTACCCGTGTCGCCGGGCGCCCCATTTTCGATGCGCCCGAATTCAAATTTCGTATCAGCGATGATGATTCCGCGGGCGGCGGCAATGCTGCGCCCGGCTTCGTAAATACGGCGAGACAGAGCCGCAAGCTCGCGCGTCCATTTTTCGCCGATCGTCCGGGCCATCGCGGTCACTGTGATGTTCTCGTCGTGGCCCTCGTCCGCCTTGCTGGCGGGACTGAAAATCGGGGGCTCCAGCCGGTCGGATTCCTTGAGCCCCGGAGGCAACGGCTCACCGGCGAGACTGCCGTTCGCGCGATACTCCTTCCAGGCCGAGCCGGAGAGATAGCCGCGGACGACGCACTCGATGGGAAAGACAGTCGACCGCCGGCAGAGCATCGCGCGTCCCGCCAATTCAGGCTCGTGACCCGAGAGCCCGGGAATCTCCCGCACGATCTCGCCGATGTCGGCGGTGAGCATATGATGCCGAATGTCGGGCTCGAGCTTTCTGAGCCACCATGCTGTGAGCTGGGTCAGGACCGCTCCCTTGCTCGGAATCGCCTCCGCCATCACCACGTCGAACGCGCTGACTCTGTCGGTCGCGACGAGCAGGAGTCTCTCATCGTCCACGACGTAGACGTCACGCACCTTGCCGCGTCGAAATGGAGCGAGCGGCAGCGCGCTCGCCGCCATCAACGTCAAACTCCGATCTCCTCGGCGCGAGTCGAGTGCGCGGAGTCGGCAGCGAACAGCGGAGCGATCACGTCGCGAAGAAACTCATCCACCTGCTCCGGGGCACGCCCGATGAAGCTTCGCGCGTCTGTCGAGATTTTCATGTCCGACAGAGAGAGGCCGAACGACTTGTCAGCGGCCAGGCGTTCCAGCAGGTCGTTACGCGATGCCCCGTCCTGCATGGCGCGAGCTGCTTCCATACTGTGCTTGCGGATGACTTCATGGGCGGTCTGCCGGTCCCCGCCGTTCTGGACGGCTCGGACCAGCAGCTGTTCCGTCGCCATGAACGGAAGCTCTTCACGGAGGCGGCGCTCGATGACGGCGGGATGCACCTCTAATCCACTGGCTACATTCGCCATCAGAATCAGGATGGCGTCGGTCGCGAGAAAGCTTTCCGGGATGACCATCCGGCGGTTCGCGCTGTCGTCCAAAGTGCGCTCGAAGAATTGCGCCGCATGGGTCTGATTGGCATTTCCTTCGAGCGAAATCACGAAACGCGCGAGCGACGATATCCGTTCCGAGCGCATCGGGTTGCGCTTGTAGGCCATCGCCGACGATCCGATCTGCTCCGCTTCGTGCGGTTCCGCCATCTCACCGAAGGATTGGAGCATGCGGATATCGCCCGCGAACTTGGCGGCGCTGGCCGCGATCCCTGCCACAACCGCCAGAATGCCGGCGTCGAGCTTCCGCGAGTACGTCTGGCCGGTGACGGGGAGGGAAGCGGCAAACCCCATCTTGCGTGTCACGATCTGATCGAGACGACGCACTTTGTCGTGGTCCCCTTCGAACAACTCGAGGAAGCTCGCCTGCGTGCCCGTCGTTCCCTTAACCCCCCGGAAGGGAAGGGTGCGCACGCGGTACTCGATATCTTCGAGATCTATTATTAGGTCCTGCATCCAGAGCGTAGCGCGCTTGCCGACGGTGGTCGGCTGAGCAGGCTGCAAGTGCGTGTATCCGAGCGTCGGCTGGTCGCGCCATTCCCCGGCGAACGCCGCGAGAGATTGTACGACGTCACAGACGCGGGTGCGCAGAAGCCCGAGCGCCCGGCGCATCAGGATCAGGTCGGCGTTGTCCGTCACGTACGCGCTCGTCGCTCCGAGATGTATGAACGGCTTGGCAGCGGGTGCGGCATCGGAGAAGGCGTGGACGTGCGCCATCACGTCGTGCCTGAAGCGCTTCTCGTACGAGGCGACGGCGTCGAAGTCGATGTCGTCGAGACTGCGCTTCATCTGCGCGATCGCCTCGTCCGGAATCGCGACGCCAAGCTCCTTTTCGCCTTCAGCGAGCGCGAACCAGAGGCGCCGCCACAATCCGTGTCGCACCGCCGGGGACCAGAGCTCGAGCATCGCCGCTGACGCGTAACGGTCGGCGAGCGGCGAGCTGTACCGGTTCTTTGTCACTAGTTGAAGCTGAACTCCGTCGCGTACACCTGACCGCCACGCTCGAAGTACATCCGCAATCCGCCACGCCCATAAGTCGTCAGAATCCGCTCGACCGCTTGCGCGTCGGGAATTGGAATGCGGTTGATCTGCACGATTACATCGCCGGTCTGAATTCCGATCTGTTGTTGTACGCGCTCGCTGACCCGGTTGACCAGCGCGCCTTGCCGGCTCCTGATGGTGTACTGGGCGCGAATTGCCGGAGTCAGCGTTATCAGCTCGATCTCCCGCAGCACCGTGACTCTTGGTGCATTGACGTCGGGCAGATCCATCACCTCGACGGTGATCGGGATCTCACGGTTGCCTCGCCGGACGACGAGCGCATTGCGTTCACCCACGCGCAACTCGAGCAGCTCGGCGAACCAGTCGTATGGGTTCCGCAGCACACGGTCGCGCGAGCGAACGATCACGTCTCCCGCGCGGATGCCCGCCCTCGCCGCCGGTGACTCAGGCATCACCGAAGCGACAACGACTCCGCTCATCGCTCCCCCGGCGCCGCCGGGTGTCCGCGCCAGCTGCGGCTGCACTCCGATCCAGGGCCGGCGCACAACGCCGTGAGCGAGGAGATCATCTACCACCCGGCGAGCGCGATTAATGGGAATCGCGAACCCAATGCCGACCGATCCGCCGCTCGGCGAGAAGATCGAGCTGTTCACGCCGATGACTTCGCCGGCCGCGTTCACGAGCGGGCCGCCCGAGTTACCCGGGTTGATCGACGCGTCCGTCTGAATCATGTCTACATACACGCCCGCGCCTTCATTCGGCATCGCCAGATTGCGGCCGATGCCACTCACCACGCCAGCAGTGACGCTGGGCTCGGTGTTGGCGAGGACGAATCCGAACGGATTGCCGATTGCGATCGCCCACTCGCCGATGATCAGATTGTTCGACGATCCAAGCGGTGCAACCGGAAGGTCGCGCGCCTGGATCTTGACCACCGCCAGGTCGTTGGTCTCGTCCATTCCCACGAGAGTAGCGGGAAAGGTCGTTCCATCGCGGAACGCGACGGAGAT
>JBDSRC010000138.1:0-7008 GCA_039929505.1 Gemmatimonadaceae bacterium | reverse complement strand
GAGAAGTCATATCAGGGCCAGCGCAACATCGCCTGGATGGAAGTCTTCGCCGGCGAAAAGTCCTTCAGCCGGTTCAAGGACTGGCTTCCGCAGGAATCGGTGGACGCGATGCAGGAGTTCCGCGTCTCGATCAAGGGACCCCTCAGCACTCCGGTCGGCGGCGGTATCCGGTCGCTCAACGTCACCCTGCGGCAGGTACTGGATCTCTACGCCTGTATCCGCCCGGTTCGGTACTTCGAGGGCGTCGGCGCACCGGTAAAGGAACCGGAAAAAGTGAACGTCGTGATTTTCCGTGAGAACACCGAGGACGTTTACGCCGGAATCGAGTGGAAAGCCGGATCGGCGGAAGCGGAAAAGCTCGCTGCGTACCTGCGGAAGGAATTCGGCAGCGATATCCGCGAGAAATCCGCCCTCGGAATCAAACCGATGTCCGAATTCGGATCGAAGCGTCTCGTCGCCATGGCGATCCGCTATGCGATCGCGAAATGCCGCGAGTCGGTGACGCTGGTGCACAAGGGCAACATCATGAAGTTCACCGAAGGCGCGTTTCGCGACTGGGGCTACGAGGTCGCGCGCGATCAGTTCGGCGACGACACCTGCACCGAGGCGGAGCTTGCAAAGGGTGGATCGACCGCGCGCGCCGACGCTGTCGTCGTTCGGGACCGTATCGCCGACTCGATGTTCCAGCAGCTGCTGCTGCGCCCGGCCGAGTACTCGGTGATCGCAACGCCCAATCTGAACGGCGACTATCTGTCCGATGCGGCCGCCGCACAGGTGGGCGGACTGGGCATCGCGCCGGGAGGCAACGTCGGTGACGGTGTAGCTGTTTTCGAGGCGACACACGGGACGGCGCCAAAGTACGCGAACCTCGACAAGATCAATCCCGGCAGCGTGATCCTGTCCGGTGTCATGATGCTCGAGTACATGGGCTGGAACGAAGCCGCCGATCTGATCGTGAAGGGAATGGAGCACGCGATCAAGTCCAAGCGCGTGACGTATGACCTCGCTCGCCAGATGCCGGGAGCAACCGAGATTTCGACCTCCGCGTTCGGGGACCAGGTCATCGCCGGGATGAAGAGCTAGCTCGTGCTCAGCGTCATCATCAATGCCGTCAATCCGGCCGAGGTCGGGACGGCTCTCCTGGTCATTGCGCTACCCGAGAATCCGACGCTCGCCGGAATCGCCGCGCTCGACACCGCGTCCCAGGGCGCGCTGACACGCACGATAGACATGAAGGATTTTCGCGGCACCCGGGACGAGACTCTCCATCTCACGGGCTTCGCGAAAGGACCCCGCCGCCTGCTGCTCGTCGGAATGGGCACCGTCACCGACCGGAGAGCGGCCTTCAAGCGCGCGGCGACGCTCGCGGCCCGGAACGCCAACCGTCTCGGCGTCGGCGAGATGGTGTGGTACTCCGGACAAATCTCTCCTGAAGAAACCGAGGCGATCACGGTTGGACTGATGGCGGGCGCGTGGGAGTACGCCGATCTCAAGTCCCAGCCGCCTGAGGCGGAGCGAAAGAAGCCGCTCGAGCAGGCGACTATTCTCACCAGCAATACCGATGACAGCCGCCGCGGTCTCGCCACCGGCAAGGCCATCGGTGACGGCCACAGCCTCGCGCGCAGGCTTGCCATGATGCCTGGGAATCTCTGCACGCCCGAGTTCCTGGCGCAGACCGCGGCTGACATCGCGCGTCGACACGGCATGGGAATCACCGTGCTCGGCCGGCGCGAGATGGAAGCGGAGAAAATGGGATCGTTTCTGGCGGTGGCTCAGGGGACGCCGCAGGATCCAAAGCTGATCGTCCTCGAGTACAAGGGCGGCAAGCCGGCGAGCAAGCCAGTGATACTCGTTGGGAAAGGGCTCTGCTTCGACAGCGGCGGGATTTCCATCAAGCCGGCGCAAAGCATGGAGTACATGAAGTTCGACATGTGCGGCGCTGCCGGCGTGCTCGGGGCGTTCGAGGCCTTCGGCCAGATGAAGCCCGAGGTCAATGTCGTCGGTGTGATCGGCGCGACGACAAACATGCCGTCGGGGACGGCGATGAATCCCGGCGACGTCATCAAAAGTCACCTCGGAAAATCGATCGAGATCATCAATACCGACGCGGAAGGGCGCCTCGTGCTGGCGGACCTGCTCTCGTACGTCAGGCGCTACGACCCGGATGTGGTCATCGATGCCGCGACGCTCACCGGCGCCTGCGTGATCGCGTTGGGACACAGCGCCAGCGGAATCTTCTCCAACGACGAAGCGTTGATCGCGGAAGTGCTCGCAGCGGGGAAGCGGGCCGGCGAGCCTGGCTGGCCGCTCCCGATGTGGGACGAGTACAAGGATCTCATCAAGTCCGATGTCGCCGACGTGAAGAACTCGGGCGGACGGCCCGCGGGAGCCGTAACGGCCGCACTCTTCCTCCGGGAATTCGTGGATGGATTCCCATGGCTGCACCTGGACATCGCGGGGACGGCGTACTCGGAAACCGATCTCGTCACGATTCCAAAAGGACCAACGGGAGTGCCGACCGGCACCTTCATCGAGTTCGTGCGCGGGAGAGTGCGCTGAGTAGCCGCGACTGTCTCCGGTCGAGCCCGGCCCGCCTCGGCTTGTTAGCCGGGGCGCTTTTGTTCGCGGCTCCGTCGCGCGCGCCGGGGCAGATCGTCCCCAGCGACGTGAGCACGACGCCCCTGCCAGTCAAGGCACCGACTGACACGACACGCGCGGATACCACGCGCGCCAAAGCGGATTCGATTCAACCGCCGGTCGGGCGATTCGCGGATCCGCTTCTCTATGAGATCGGCCCGCAGTATCAGTGGAACCGGCGCGAGCTGTTTGCCACTGGCGCGCTCACAGTCTCGGATCTTCTCGACAGAATCCCGGGACTCACGACGTATCGCTCGGGCTGGCTCGCGACCCCACAGGCGGCGGCGTTCAACGGCGATTTTCAGCGCGTTCGGTTTTTCTATGACGGGATCGAGCTCGACAACCTCGATCCGGCCAATGGCGGAATCCTCGATCTTTCGACGGTGCAGCTGTGGACTCTCGAGCACGTGAGCGTCGAGCGGTCGGCCAGCGAGGCGCGCGTATTTCTCCGCAGCTGGCGGGTCGACAACACGACGCCGTACACGCGGGTGGATGTCGCGACCGGAAATGAAGAAACGAATCTCTATCGCGGCTTCTACGGCAAGCGATTCGACCGCGGCGAGATTCTTCAGCTGGCCGGCCAGCAATTCGGCGTCACGAGCTCTCGCTTTGCGGGGAGCGGAGACGCGCTCTCGCTCCTCGCCCGCGCCGGCGTCGCCCGCAAAGGCTGGAGCGTCGATGCGTTCGTCAACCGCAATCATCCCACACGCGGGATCCAGCGCCCCATCGCCGGACTGGGCAGGTCAGATATCCCGGCGCTCGATGCGACCCACACCACCGCGTACGTTCGCGCCGCGATCGGAGGGGCGGGCGGGCCGTGGGCGCAAATCACAGCGGCGTCGCTGCGATTCAAGGCGAGCGAGGAAGTCACAACCATTGGCGACGACGGCAGCTCGGTGACCGACACTGTTTCGCTGACGGTATCGGAGGCGCAGTACGACCTCAGTGCGGGCTACACGCGCGGACCGCTCCGTCTCGAGCTGAGAGACAGGCTGCGGAGTCTCGGCGGATCTACTTTCAACTCTCCGTCGGCGCGCGTCGACCTCGGCGTTCGCTGGGCGCTTGTGAGCGGCTATGTGGAGAGCGACGCATTCCGCCGCTCGACCAATGCCGACGTCGGCATCCGGTTTCAGCCGCTCCCATTCCTCGCGCTCTCTGGATCCGTCGCCCAGACCACGGCCCGGTCCGACAACACATCCTTCCCCAGCAGCCGCTCGGCGCGGGGAGAAATCGGAATCAAGGTTTTCGGCCCGTGGGTTTCGGTGGGCGCGATGGCGCTGGACAATGCTTACGTGCCCGCGCCCATCGTCTACGACACGCTCCTCGAGCCAATCTCCCTCGGTCGATCCAACGGTGTCGTCGGCTCGATCAGAGGCCCGCTCGGCCGTGGCTTTGGAATCGACGCCTATGTCACCCGCTGGGAGTTTCAGGTGCCATACCGTCCGCAGTTCCAGGGCCGATCGGAGATCAATTTCGCGAGCACTTTTCCGCGCCGCTTCCCGTCGGGGAATTTCGAGCTCCGCGTGGCCGGAGTCTTCGATTACCGCGGTGGCAATCGCTTCCCGCTAGCCGCTTCTGATGTCGAAGTGCTGGCGGCCAAGACGATATCCGCTCTTCTTGAAATCCGAATCATGCGAGCGGTGATCAGCTATCAGCAGCGCAATGTTCTCGCTTATCAGCACCAGATCATACCCGGTTTTGAAATGCCCCGGGTGTTGGCGATCTACGGCGTTCGGTGGGACTTCTGGAATTGACAAATGTCGTTGCCGCGCCGTAGGTTAGCCCACCTCACATGATAAGCAGCATGACCGGATTCGGAGCGGCGGACGGTGTCGCCGGAGGCACTCGCGTGAGCGTCGAGATCCGAACTGTGAACCATCGGTTCTTCAGCCCGAACCTGAAGATTCCCGCGGCGTATGGCCGCTGGGAAGGCGAGATCCGGGAACAGCTGCGGCAGAGGATCGCGCGCGGCCACGTAACGCTTTCATTGCGCGTCGAGCGCGACCCGTCGGCTCAGGTATCCGGGATCGACGAGACGCGCTTCATTCAGTACCTCGCGGCGCTGCGCGCGCTCAAGGCCAAGCACTCCGTCGAGGGGTCGATTGACCTCGCCACGGTGCTCAGACTTCCTGACGTCGTCGCTCCTCAGAGCGAAGTGGTCGAAGCGGATGCCGGCGAGACGCTTGCGGCGATCGTGACAAAAGCTGTGGACGCACTGATCGCAATGCGCCAGGCGGAAGGGGCCAAGCTCGCAGCATTCCTGACGGAGCGGGTGGGCATAATTGAGACTGCTCTCGGACGCGTGGAACAGCGCGCGCCGATCCGCCTCAAGGAACAGCACGATCGCGTCCGAAAGACAGTGAGCGAGCTGATCGGGGGCGCCGGGGCCGATCCGCAGCGAGTGGCTCAGGAAGTCGCAATCCTCGCCGACCGCCTCGACCTGTCCGAGGAGCTGGATCGGTTCCGGTCCCATCTCTCAGCGTTTCGCGACACCGCCGGGGCCCGGACCGGTGAGCCCGTCGGAAAGCGCCTCGGCTTTATCCTTCAGGAGATGGTGCGGGAGGCCAACACCATCGGCAGTAAGGCGAGCGACGCCCGGATCCAGGAAGACGTGATCGCCATAAAGGAAGAGCTCGAGCGGATCCGGGAACAGGTCGAGAATCTCGAGTGAAGCCGGTACCGATCATACTTTCCTCGCCTTCCGGTGGTGGGAAGACGACGATCGCGAAGCGGCTGCTCCAGGTGAGAAAAGACTTGGGATACTCGGTTTCCTGCACCACACGCCCACCGAGAGAGGGCGAGGTCGAAGGCCGGGACTACTACTTCCGGACGCGCGACGAGTTCGAGCGCGGGGTAAAGGCGGGAGAATTCGCCGAATCGGCCGATGTCCACGGACATCTGTACGGGACCCTTCGGTCCGAGATCGAACGCGTACTCGGCTCCGGGCAGCATGTCATCATGGACATCGACGTCCAGGGAGCGAAGCAGCTCGAGGCGGTTTTCCCTGAGTCGATGCTGGTATTCATTCTTCCGCCCTCAGCGGAGGTCCTGATCCAGCGGCTCGAGGCCCGGAAGACCGAAAACGCGAAATCCTTCATTCGCCGGCTCAGAAGTGCCAAAGAGGAGCTAAAGGCGATAGATTTGTATCCGTACCTCGTCGTCAATCACGAAGTGGAAGCGGCGGTGAAGGACGTTTCCCGGATCATTGACGGCAAAGGTGACACGAGCTCGCGCGCGGGGCTCGAGCGAAAGGTCGCCGTGCTCGTGGCGGGGATCGATCGCGCAATCGACAATTACTCAACGAGGCAGTGATGCAGGTATTCATTCCGACCGAAGTCGCACAGCACGCGACCAACAAATACCTCGGCGTTCTCGTCGCGGCAAAGTACGCCCGGGTGCTCAACGAGTTCCCGCGCGACCGCTCGGCGCCGGGCGAGAAGAAGCTGACGACCCGCGCTCTCGAGGAGCTGACCAACGGCCAGGTCGAGTATCGCGTCATTCCGCGTCGCCGCTCGGAGTAATTGCCGCGCGTCCGTTCGCGGGTAAGAGAGTCCTCCTCGGAATAACCGGGGGTATCGCCAGCTACAAGTCAGTGTGGCTGGCGCGCTTGCTTACACAGGCCGGCGCCGAGGTGGATGTCGTGATGACGCGTGCGGCCCGCGAGTTCGTCGGCCCGATCACCTTCGAGGCCGTGACCGGCCGCCCCGTCCATTCGGAGATCTTTGGCCCGGGTCACGCGCTGGACCATATCACGCTCGCCCGCGGGGCCGATGCGATCGTAGTGGCGCCCGCGACGGCTGACTTCATCGGGCGCGCCGCGCACGGACTCGCAGACGATCTGCTGACGGCCTGTCTGCTCGCAACCGAATCGAAGGTGCTCCTCGTTCCAGCGATGAACGATCGCATGTGGTCGCACGTCCAGACCGCGCGCAACGTCGAGCAGGCGCGCTCACTCGGATACCGCGTGCTCGAGCCCGCGGTGGGAGCGCTGGCCGTCGGCGAAGGCTCGGGTCCCGGCCGGATGCCCGAGCCGGAGGAGATCATGAGTCACGCCGGCAGGCTGCTCGAGCCGGAAGCGTCCCTCAACGGGAAGCACGTGGTCGTGACGGCAGGCGCGACGCGTGAGCCAATCGATCCGGTGCGGTTCATCTCGAATCACAGCAGCGGAAAGATGGGGGTCGCGATCGCCCGCGCAGCCTGGCGGCGGGGTGCCGATGTAACTCTGATCGCTGGCCACGTCGATGTTCCTTTGCCGTCAGAGCTGACCGTCGTCAGAACGGAGTCAGTCGAAGAAATGTGCATTGCCGTTGGCGCTGCGCTCCCGGGAGCGGACGTTTTGTTCATGGCAGCGGCACCGGCGGATTTTCGCCC
>JBDSRC010000137.1:0-9459 GCA_039929505.1 Gemmatimonadaceae bacterium | reverse complement strand
TCGGGCTCGTAGCAATCGGTGAGGAGCAGGTTGATCGCCGCGCCGGCCCCGGCTGCCTTTGCTCCCGGCGAGGACGGCGTCGTTGGGAGAAGCGTATCAGCGATCTCCTCGATGAGCGATTCGTCCTCGAGTGTGAGCACCCTCGACGGCGAGCGAGTCGAATCGCGCGCGCACGCAACCAGGAATCCGTTGGTGGTCACCATTACGCCACCGACGAGTACGCCGGTCGTCTTCAGCGCTTCGCGCCGGTTCATCGGTGGCATCGGGGCTCCGTTATCACAGGTTCTGTTTCGCCAGCTCGTCGACAGCGCGGTTCGCCGCCCGGGCGGTGAGCGCCATGTACAGGATCGACGGAGTCTGGTTCCCGGTCGATGTCATGCACGCGCCGTCGGTGACGAAAACATTGGGACACGCGTGGAGCTGGTTCCACTCGTTGAGGAGGGATGTCCTGGGGTCGCTGCCCATCCGCACTCCACCCATCTCGTGGATATCCAGCCCTGGCGCCTGGTGGTTGTCGCGCGTCTCGACGTCATGGCAGCCGGCGACGTCCAGCATCGCCTGCGCTTCGGTGCGCCAGTCGCGAATCATCCTCTCGTCGTTGTCGTCGTATGCGACCGAGGTCACCAGCAGCGGTATTCCCCATTGATCCTTGCGTGTCTCGTGCAGGCGAACGTGGTTGGTTTCCCTGGGGATGGTTTCTCCCTGCATGTACATGTAGATCTTCCACTGCCCCGGCTGGGCAAGCGAGTCCTTGTAGTCTCCACCGACACGCTCCGCCGTCGGCGCCCCGCGCTCCCGGTATCCTCCGGTGAACGTCGTGTACCCGCCCACGAAATCCATCTCCTGCTTCCCGAGGTTGCGGAAGTTCGGCAGAATGCACTCGGTCGGATTGCGCCCGTAGAAGTACTTGTCCTCGAATCCCGCGATCGAGCCAGTTGCCGCCGCGCGGTAGTTGTGGTGGGAGATGTACTTGCCCATCAGGCCGTTGTCGTTGCCCAGTCCGTGCGGAAAGCGTTTCGATGTCGAATTGAGAAGAACGAGATTGGTGTTGAGCGCTGACGCATTCACAAAAACGATGCGCGCCCGGTACTCGGTGACGGCTTGAGTTTTTGCATCTACCACCCGAACGCCGGTCGCTTTTCCCTTTGCCTCGTCGTACAGGATCGAGTGCACGACCGAGTCGGGACGCATCGTGAGGTTTCCCGTTTTCGCGGCCCACGGAAGCGTAGAAGAGTTCGAGCTGAAATACCCGCCGTAGGGGCACCCCCGCATGCAGAGATTCCGCGCCTGGCAGGTGCCGCGACCCTGCTGAAGGTGGATCTCCTTCGGCTGTGAGAGCTGGGCCCAGCGCCCCTGCACCACAAATCGATTTCCATAGCGAGCGCGAATCTTGTCGCTCAGGTGCTTTTCTACGCAGTTGAAATCGAACGGCGGGAGATATTCTCCGTCCGGCATCGCGTCGAGGCCATCGGCGTTCCCACATACGCCGATGAACCGTTCCACATGAGAATACCACGGGGCCACATCATCGTAGCCGATCGGCCAGTTGATTCCATATCCCTGACGCTCCGGCGCGGTGAACTCGTATTTGCTCCATCGCTGGCACGCGCGCCCCCAGATGAGCGACTTGCCTCCGACCTGATAGCCGCGAATCCAGTCGAATGGCTTTTCCTGCACGTACGGGTGGTCGGCGTCCTTGATGAAGAAGTGCGCGGTGTCTTCACCATAGCCGGCCGCCTTGCTGATGAGCGGGTTCTCCTTCAGCACCTGCCGCGAGAGGGCACCCCGGTGCGGAAGCTCCCATTGATTGAGGTTCATGGTGGGGTAGTCCCTGACGTGGACCACGTCCCGGCCGCGCTCGAGGACCAACGTCTTGAGGCCCTTCTCGCACAGCTCTTTTGCCGCCCAGCCACCCGAGATCCCCGATCCAATCACGATGGCATCGAACGAGGTAGCCTCAGTCGTCATGGCCGGGAAAGTACAGGCCGAAGCTTTCGCGTGGAAGCTCTGAACCCGGCCGACTCCGCGAACGGCGCTACACTCTGCGCGACGAAGAAAAAAGACTAACCGGCTAGGCCGGCAGCGCTCCTTCGGCATGGAGGAGCGCTTTTTTCACGCCGGGCAGACCGCTGTACCCTCCAATCGATCCGTCGCTCATCACGACGCGGTGGCAGGGAACCACGATTGCGACGGGATTGGCCCCGCACGCCTGAGCAACGGCGCGGGTTGCCTTCGGCCGATTTACCGACTGTGCGATGTCCAGATACGAGCGGGTCGATCCCGGTGGAATCGTGAGGAGCTGATTCCATACCTCGCGCTGAAAGTCGGTTCCTTCGAGGTCAACCGGAAGCGCATCGTCCAGCCGGCGGCCGGCAATTCGTTCGAGGACTGCCTCGAGCTGGCGTCGAAGCCCGCGGTCATCCCGCTCGATGGCGGCGCGCGGGAATCGGGCCTGTAGCGACTGTTCAGTGTCGGCGTCGGACTCACGCAGGCTCAGGGCGCAGATCCCCTTGTCCGTTGCTGCCAGCACTACTTTGCCCAGCGTGCTGTCGCCAACCGTGTATTTGATATTCACGCGCTCACCTCGGTGTAGACATGTAGTAGGCTGGCCCTCTGAGCGCGCGTCCGGGAAGAGCACGAGTCAGTCGCCCATCGTCGATGACAGCGACGCCGTTGACGAATACATACGCGACCCCCGTCGAGGTATGCGACGGATCCTCGTAGGTCGAGACGTCAATTATGGTGTTGGGATCGAAAATCGTGATGTCGGCGTACATCCCCGCTCTGAGCAGCCCGCGATCGGCGAGGCCAACTCGCTGCGCCGCGAGCGATGTCATCCTCCGGATCGCGTCCTCGAGCGTGAGCACCGAATCCTGTCGCACGTAGCGGCCGAGTATGCGCGGAAAGGTGCCGAAGGCGCGAGGGTGGGCGCGCTCCCAGTTCCCCGCCGAATCCGGACTGCGCGCGCCCGCGTCCTGCCCGATGGAAACCCACGGCCGCGCCGGACGGCCGATAATTCGATCGTAATGAAAGGCGATGCAAGTCATTAGTGAAGAGTCTTGAGTTGTCGGTCATCAGTGGTTACCGGTTGGTCGCGCGACAACTGATAACCACTGACACACTGACGCCTCAAAACTCTCCACAAAAAACTCCCATCCCCCGTATACTGACCGAGGGGTCAGCTCAGGGGTCGGAGCAGCGACCAGTTCGAGATGGCAGCTCCCCAGTCACCAGGGCCGCAGCGCGACCAGCATCAGATCCGCTCGCCGGTCCCGATTGGTGTCAACAAGCTCAGCAACCGGCCAGCTCCCCGAACTCACCCGCAGCACATTCGGTCCAGTTTCCTCACTGAACCACGCGCCGGAAAGAGGATCCGTGTAACCCAGTGACAGGGCGTGGAGCGCGAGACGGTTGAATGCGACCGGACCGAGCAGACTGAGGAGGGCATCGCGGGCAAGCGTCCCCTGAGTGGCTTGCCGCCCGAAGACGAGATCTTCAGGATTGCGAGTCGTACCCCAGTGTCTGTCCTGCTGCGTGCCAAGACCGAATCCCTTATCCACGCACCACTGGCGTCCCCACACGGGGTGGCCTTCACCTGACCGGCAGAAGCTGGGTGCTCCATCGCGGACACCTCCGCTCAGTGGAGCAACCCGCCATCCGCCAAGATTACGCGCGCGGTCGTCGTCCAGTGCCACCAGCAGGTCGCCCTTCCGGTTCCGTATCGAGACATCGCGGCCCGCCGGTGTGATGATGAGCGCGTTATCCGGGGCGCCGCGAGCAAATGCGTAGGCGACCGCGCCGCCCGTCAGCCATTCAGCCGCCCTGCGGCTCGTAACGAAGCGGCGCACGCCAGGCCGCACATCGTCAACACGGAGATCGCGCGCGAAGCGGCTGACGGCGCGGCCGCGGTTTGGTGAAGCCGCCACGCTCGCGCGCGGCGATGCGTTGGCAGAGGCGGGAAGCGCCGTCCGGGCGGTGGCGCTCTTCATCCGGTCGGCCGAGCGCCCGCGCTCCGGCGCCACGGGCGTGGCCTGGTCCGTCTTGCCGCTGCCACGCGCCTTCTCCTGCTCGGCTTTTTGGTCGGTGCCCCGGGCTTTGCCCTGCTCGGCCTTTTCGGTACCGTAGTCTTTGCCTCTTCCCTGTGCACCGGCAGTGGTAACCGGTGCGCCAATGGCGAGCGCCAGGACAGTCAATGGAATCCAGCTTCTTCTGGTCATGATCAGCGTCCTCATCGAATGAGCCGCCCTTCTGCGGCGACACTTCGCAAAAGCGCAAGGATTTGGCCAGAACTGCCGGCTATTTCCCAAATCGACCCTTATCTGCGTCGCGGAGCGGCCGCGGCAGATGTACACGGGGCCTGGCGGGCGGCCGTACAAGTCCCCGGTTCAAGAGCCAACGACTCTCGAGCGTTAACCAGCCTCGTCCCACGCTCCCTCGGTTCCGAGCAGCGCTTTTTTTACACCGGGCAATCCGCTGTAACCGCCAAGCGACCCGTCACTCATGATCACGCGGTGACAGGGAACGACGACCGCCACGGGATTCGCACCGCATGCCCGCGCGACCGCCCGGGTCGCTCTGGGCCGATTGATAGCGCGCGCCACATCGAGATACGACCGTGTCTTTCCAGGCGGAATGGACAACAGCTGCTCCCACACCCGCCGCTGAAAATCGGTTCCCTGAAGATCCAGCGGGAGAGCGTCATCGAGCCGCCGCCCGGAAATCCTGTCGAGCACCGCCGCCAGCTCCTGCTTCAGTCCCTCGTCATCGCGTCCGATTTCGGCGTGTGGAAAGCGCTGGCGCAACCACTGCTCGGCGTCGGTATCGGACTCCCGAAGGCTGACGGAGCAAAGGCCCTTGCCGGTCGCGGCGACCACCACTTTCCCGAGCGCGCTTTCCCCGATGGTGTATTTGATTTCCACTTGATTCCTCCCGTTGACCCGCCGGACGATTATGACGAGTGGCAGGCCGGATTCACAGGCCGGCCGTACAACGCAACGCGCCGATCGTCATGGAAACGCGGAACGCCGATAACCGGGGCCACGCAACGCCCTTCCCGGAAGAGCACGAGTCAGGCGCCCATCGTCGATGACGGCGGTCCCGTTGACGAACACGTAGGACACTCCGGTCGAGGTATGCGACGGGTCTTCGTAGGTCGACCTGTCGATTATCGTAGCGGGGTCGAAGATAGTGATGTCGGCGAACATGCCGGCTTTGAGCACGCCCCGATCGGCGAGGCCCACTCGCTGCGCCGCCAGTGATGTCATTCTGCGGATAGCGTCCTCGAGCGTGAGCACGGAATCCTGGCGCACGTAGCGGCCGAGTATGCGCGGAAAGGTGCCGAAGGCGCGAGGGTGGGCGCGCTCCCAGTTCCCCGCCGAATCCGGACTGCGCGCTCCCGCGTCCTGGCCAATGGAAACCCAGGGCCGCCTCATCGCATAACGGAGCGCCTCCTCATCGAATGAGAAGTAGATCGCCCCTGTCCGGCCCTGATCGGCAATGAGGATGTCGAATGCCGCGTCGTACGCATCCTGTCCCCTCATTCGCCCGATCTCGGTGAGCCGCTTCCCCTGATACTGCTTGAGCGAGTCAGCGACCACGTCGTTCACCATCGTGCGCTCGGCGGTGCGAATGCCGGCGGCGCTGTCCTGTCCGAGCTCGGTCTTTAGCCGCGCGCGTATCGCGGGTTCGCGAAGGCGCGCGACGAGCGAGTCGCGGCCGCCTTCCTGCACCCACGTGTTGAGCATCGCGGTCAATCCCGTCCAGCTCGCGACGTACGGATACTGATCGGCCGTTACGTCGATGCCGGCAGCGCGCGCGGAATCTATCAGCGCCACGGCTTGCTTCATCTGCTCGAGCGAGCGCGACTTGATGTGACGGATCTGCGCCCAGGTGCCAGCTCCGGCGGCAATTCTGATCGTCTCCCGCACGGCTTCCAGCATCGCCGTCCCTTCGCTCCGCATGTGCGCGGCGTAACCGCCTTTGTAAGGCGTCACGTATTTCGTGAGCGCGATCAGCTCGTCGGTCGTGAAGAAATTGCTGGGCAGGTAGATGAGGCCGGTGCCAAGTCCGACGGCGCCATCGCGCATCGCGGAATCGATGAGCATTCCCATTCGGCCCATCTCTTCGGCGGAGGGTGTGCGGTTCCCGATCCCCATCACCTCTTCGCGGACCGAGCTCGTGCCGACATAAGTGCCGAGGTTGATTGCGATGCCGAGCTTCTCGATGTGGTCGAAGTACCCGCCCAGCGACTGCCACGGCTTGTCTCCATCGGGTGGCTCGCCGAGGCGGCGGTGCGGCCACGCCGAATGGACTTCGCCGGTGATCTCGCTCGTGATTCCCTGCGTGATCTTCGAGACGGCGTGGGGTCCGCGAAGTATCGACGACTCGGAGTGGCCGAGCATGTCGATGAATCCGGGCGCAACGACCTGGTCCTTTGCATCGATGACGCGCCGCCCCGTGAGGTGAGGCATCGAGAAGCCGACGTAGACAATCCTGTCGCCTCGGACGCCGACGCTGCCGCGGTACCACGCGTTGCCGGTGCCATCGACGATTCTGGCGTTGGTGATCAGCAGGTCGTAGGGCGAATCACGCTGAGTAGGGACCGATGCGCATCCACTCCCGAAAAGGATGAAGATGGCGTTGAGTAAATTCGGACATCGAAGTTTCATCTGCTAAATCTGCGCGCCGGGGATACTTTGTGCTTCGTCCTCCCGCCTGGAGCTTTCAATTGAAGCGTCGTCCGCTTTCGATACGTCCTCGTCTCCTCGATCCCGCCCGCGCTTTTGCGACGCTGCCGGTCCTCGTAATCCTTGCCGGCTGCGCGTCCGCGGGGCCGGCGCCGGTCGCCCGAGCGGGCGCGAGTTTGCCGGTCGCCGACGTCATGCTGCCGGTACGATACGATGGCGCGACCGGAAAGCTCTTCCTCACCATTCGGCGGCCGGGTGAGGAGATGCTGTACCTGAACACGCTGGCGGCCGGTTTGGGCGGGCTCGGTCTCGATCGCGGGCAGGTGGGTGTCGAGGCTGTCGTTCGCTTCGAGCGGCACGGCGCGCGAATGCATCTGGTGCGGACTGACACGCGCTACCGCGCGGTCGGTGGCGACTCCGCCCTCAAGCGCAGCGTCGCGGAATCATTTCCGCGGTCCGTGCTTGGCTCGTTTCCCATCGCCGGCGAGGTGCCGGGCGGAATCGTCGTCGACGCGACGGATTTCTTCCTCAGCGATGTCTTCAATGTCAGCCGGCAGATTCGGGAGGCCCGAAATGGCAGCGTGCGCATCGACCGCGAGCGGAGCGCCATCGTCCTGGCCCGGACCAAAGCATTTCCCACCAACACCGAGATCCGCTCGGCACTGACTTACGCCACCGACGACCCGGGACCGGAGCTGCGCAACCTCTCAGCGGATGATCGCGCCATCGGACTGGAGCAGCATCACAGCTTCGTCCGGCTTCCAGTTACGCCGGCCGCGATCCGCGAGCACGATCCACGTTCTGGCCTGTTCCCGAACATCTCTTTCGATTTTGCTGAGGGCCTGGAGGGCGACTACCGGCAGCGAGGCGTCGTAAGGTGGCGCCTCGAGCCGACCGACACCGCAGCGTACCTGCGTGGCGAGCTCGTGACTCCAGTCAAACCGATCGTGTACTACCTCGATCCAGCGATTCCCGAGCCGTACCGCAGCGCATTCATCGAAGGCGGCATGTGGTGGAACACGATTTTCGAGTCAGCCGGGTGGCGCAACGCGTTTCGTATCGCGGCACTGCCTCCCGGTGTCGATGCTCTGGACGCGCGCTACCCCATGATCTACTGGGTGCATCGCGAAAGGCCCGGACCGTCCGTCGGCCCTTCATTCGTCGATCCCCGGACCGGGGAGATCGTTTCGACGGTCGTGCGCATGGACTCGTATCGCTCGCTGGTCAACAACGACATCTACATGGGGCTGGTGCCGGCGGCAGGTTCCAGCGGGCTCGCGCTCACCGCCGAACAGTTTGCGATGGCGAGACGGCGCCAGCACATGGCGCACGAGATCGGACACACCCTGGGACTCGCCCACAATTACATCGCGTCGAGCCTTGGCCGGGCATCGGTGATGGATTATCCCTACGCGCTTATTCGTCTCGACTCGCGCAACGGCATCGACATCTCCGAGGCGTACCGGCCAAGCGGCGGCGCTCACGACACTCTCGCGATCCGTTACGGCTACACATGGTATCCATCAGCTGCCGCTGAATCCGCGGGATTGAAGTCGATCGTCAGAGACGCGGAGGCGAGCGGGCTCCGATTCGTGGACGATGCTTACGTCGCGACGTCGGGCTCGTACCCTGCCGCGACCCAGTGGGTTGAAGGAGCCGACGCGCTCGAGTCTCTCGAGCGGACGATGGCCGTTCGGAGAGTGCTCATCGACAGGTTCGACGAGCGGGCCGCGTTACCAGGCGAGCCGTTGGCGCTCCTGAACCGCCGGTTCGCCCACGTCTACCTCCACCACCGCTATGCTCTTCACGCGGCGACCAAGACAGTCGGCGGCATGGAGTTCGGCTTTGCTCTGGCGGGTGAGAAAACCATACCAACACGAACGTTGCCGCCGGCCGAGCAGCGTCGCGCACTGCGAATGGTGCTGGCAAACCTTGCCCCGTCGGCACTCCGCATCCCGGACCGCATCGTCGCGCTCATCCCGCCCGTTCCTTCGGGTTACGGATCCTCTCTGACCCTGATACCCAGCCCCGCCGGAACGTCATTCGATCCGGTATCGACCGCACGAAGCCTGGCGCAGGAGATCGTCGATGGTTTGCTGCATCCGCAGCGGGCTGCGCGGCTCGTCGTGTTGCATGCGCGCGATTCGCGGAATCCTTCGCTCGGCGAAGTCGTCGGGGCGCTGATGGACGCGACATGGTTTGCCGCGCCAGGCTCGCGCACGGAAAGCGGAGATGCCGCCCTCGGCCGCGTGGCCGAGCGGGCGGCACTCGACGGACTGCTCGATCTGGCCGGCAAGCCGGATGCGACCGCGGAGGCGCGAGCTGTTGCGGCACACCATCTCGGCGTGTTGCGCGACCGCCTTTCGCGGACGCCTGGCAGCTCCGCGGAGGAGCAGGGTCACCGCGCAGCGGCGCGACGCGACATCGTGCTTTATTTCGAGGGGAGAGACGATCCCGCACGCAGGCCCAGGCCGGAGGCGATCCCGCTTCCATGGCCGTAATGCCGCTATGAAATCTTCTGAGTCTTTTTCCTGAGAAAATCCATCAAGATGAACTGACCGAGCGTCATCGTGTTGGTGAAGTACGCCTTGCCCTTGCTGATCTCCGACACGCGCTTCACGAAGTCGACGAGCGCACGGTCCCGCGCGAGCATGAAGGTGTTGATCAAGATGCCGGATCGCCGGCAGTTCGCGACTTCACGCAGCGTCTGCGCGATCACGGTGCTGTCCAGTCCCATCGAATTCTTGTAGATCTGTCCGTTCGGCATCGTCAT
>JBDSRC010000136.1:0-8053 GCA_039929505.1 Gemmatimonadaceae bacterium | reverse complement strand
TGATCGAAGACCCTGGCCAGATCGAGCCTCGTGTTCCGGCTCATGTATTCCTCGATCTGCGTGCCGCTCACCGTGCGGCGGCCGAACGCCTGATTGATCCCGCGGAGCACGCGGCGCCACCTCGCATCGTCATTGACGAGCTGTCTGATGGTGTGAAGCATGTTGCCGCCCTTGTTGTACATGTCGCCGGATCCCTCGTAGTTCAACCCGTTGATCCCGACAATGGGGCGATCGTTCGCGATCCCTTTACGCTTGCCGATGATGTACTCGGCTCCCGCCTGTTTCCCCTGCTGGCATTCGGTGTACAGCCCTTCGGCGTAGTCGGCGAAGCTCTCGTGAATCCACATGTCGGCGGCATCGCTCATGGTGACGTTGTTGCCCCACCACTCGTGCGCGGCCTCGTGGACGATGATGAAATCCCACTTGAGCCCGTGCCCAGTCCCGGAACGATCGCGGCCGAGATACCCGTTCAGGTAGTGATTGCCGTAGGCGATCGCGCTCTGGTGTTCCATTCCCAGATGCGGCGTCTCCACCAGCTTGAAGCCATCGGAGTACCACGGAAACGGGCCGAACCAGCTCTCGAAGCATTTGAGCACCGGCTTCGTCTGCTGAAATTGTTTGCGCGCGGTATCGAGGTGATAGGCGAGCGGCCAGAAGTCGAGCGACAACCGCCCGCCCTCCCCGTAGTAGACGTCGCTGAAGTGCGCGTACTTCGCGGCGTTGACCGCGACGTTGTAGTTGTTGATCGGATTTCTTACGAACCACTCGTACGTGGTAGTTCCGTCGCCGTTTGACTTCGCACTCCGCAACCGCCCGTTCGACACATTCACAAGCGGATCGGGAACCGTGATTGCGACGCGCTGGCTGTCGGGCTCGTCGGAGTAGATGTCCTTGTTGGGCCACCACACGCTGGCGCCCAATCCTTCGTTCGCCGTCGCGATCCAGTGATTGCCCAGGCTGTCGCGTGCCCACACGAACCCACCGTCCCACGGCGCACGAAGCGCGACGGTCGGCCTGCCGTGATAATGAACCGAAATCCTTCGTCTCGTGCCCACGCGCTGCGGTGACAAGAGCGTGACGAAGAGCACATTGCCGTCGCGCCTTACGCTCAGCTCCGTGCCGTCCTGGACGACGCTGTCGACGACGAGCGGCTGTTGCAGATCTATCTGCATCTCGCGCGCGGGTGCGAGTATCCGATAGGTGATCGTGTTGCGCCCAGCGATGCTGCTGTCAGCCGGACTGACGTTGACGGCAAGGTCGTAGAAAGCGGCGTCCCACCACGAGCGCTCGGGAGTGTTCGACCCGCGAAGCGTGTCCGCGCGCGTGAAGGTCGGTATCGGCGCTGCGGTGGGTTGTGAGGGGAGAATCGCGGGCAGGACGAGCGCGAGCGCCAGACCTGTTCGCATCGCCGTCCTCATCGAGAAACGTCGGGCGTGGCTGCCGGGTTGGTCGCTCGGGGCCAGACGTTGTCTCTTGCATCGCGGTCAGGGAAGCGACCCTCGGGATCGAGCTCGATCCTTTCGATCGCGCGGCCGCCGAAATCGAGATTCGCCTGAAAGGTCCGGCTACCGCTGAACCAGACGTCCACCGGAAAGGTGACAATCGCCGTCGTCGCGTCGACCATTCGGCTGTTCGCCATCGGTCTTAACGCCGGTCCTCTCGGCGAGAGCTCCACTCTGAGCACCACGGGTGAAGGCATCTGGCCGGCCTGCCGCACATTGACGGTCGTTCTGCCACTCGCCGTCGACACCCCCTGAATCGACCCATCCACCGACTCGGTCGTGAAGAGCCAGTAGTACCAGAACCAGCCGAGGTCGCGATTGAGCGATCTGTTCATGGAGAAGGCGAAATCCCACGGCGAGGGATGTTTGAACACCCACGCTTTGGTGAACTCGCCCAGTGCCCGCTGCACCGCCGAATCACCGACGACCCCGCCCAGCGCGGAGAGCATCATCGGAGCCTTCTGATAGGCCTGAAACCCGTACATCGGTCCGCCGTAATTGGCGTTCGACATCTGCGGCGCTTCCTGCTCCTCGCCGCTAATGCGTCCGTACGATTGACCGAGCCCGTTGAGCCTGGGTTGGACCCGGTTCGCATCGGCGTCAGACAAAATGTTCACGTATTCGTCGAAGCCTTCGTCCATGAACGGATACCACGTCTCGTTGACGCCCACCGTCATCGGCCACCACTGGTGCGCGATCTCATGGTCGGCTGCCCCGGCGGCCGACATCAGGAACATCGGAAACTCCATCCCACCCTCAGGGCCGTCAACGAATGTCAGCTGCGGAAACAAGTAGGGCCCGAGTAGACGGGAATAGAACTCCAGCGCGTGGCGGGCGAGGTAACCCACCGCCGCGAACTGGTTCGCGCGTCCGGGCAGATAGAGAACGTGAACTGGAACGCGCCCTCGTCCCGGGATCGCGGCACTGGTGGCGTCCCACACGAAGTTTTTCGCCGTGCCCCAGGCAAAATCGTTTGCGGTATCGGCGACGAAATGCCACACCAGCCGGTTGCCCGCGCGCGTTGCCTTCCCCGGTCCTCGCTCCGCCGCCGACACGATGCTCCAGAGGGAGTCGGACTCGAGGACGCGTGACAGTCGCTCCCGCGCAAGCGGCGTCAGAACGTCGCCTGGATTCTGCAGCACGCCGGTCGCTCCGACGATCCATCCCGCCGGGACGTCGATGCTGACGTCGTAGCGCCCGAAGTTGTTGTAGAACTCCGACGGTCCGAGATACGACTCGGTGTCCCAGCCGCCCGCGCGTAAATCATCGTAAGCCGCAACGCGCGGATACCAGTAGGCGATCTGATAAAGCGAGTCGGCCCACCGGCCGCCACGGTCGCCGCGGATGCCGGCACCCACTCGTGGAACGTGGAAGCTCCACTCCGCCTCGACCGTTCCCGTTCCACCGGGCGCGATCGGCGTCGGCAGCTGGATCTGCGCCGATGTCCGCTCACTCAGCATTTTCGCCAGCGCCGGCGCTCGCCTCGAAGAACCAGGTATCGCGGCCCGCGCCGTATCACGGACGTTGAGCGCGACGCCATTGAGGACGAGCCGTGTAAACTGGATCCCGTTGGTGGGCTCGCTCGGCGAATAGAGTCGTGCCGCGGTCGACGACAGGATATTCTGCTCGAGCCGGAAGACGACGGTTCGAATCGTCGAATCGCTCCGATTGTGAATTGTCGCTCGCTGTTTTCCGCTCACGGTGGACGTCGCGGGATCGAGCCGCACATCGATCTTGTAGTCCATCCAGAGCTGCCAGTACTTTCGCCCCGGCCGTCCGGTTGAATCGCGCGTGCCGGCGGTGAAAGCGCGCCTGATCGAATTGGTCAGCGGAATGTCGCGACGAATCGCACGCTCGGGGGCGGCTGCACCCGGTCGGGTGCTCGGTTCCGGAGCGCTGGTCTGAGCCGAGCCTTCGCCCGAAGCAGCGAGCGTAGCGAATGCGGATAGTATCGCGAACGATCGTCGGTTCATCGGATTCCAGTTTGAGTCCTGATTGGTCGTCACGGCGGGAACGGCCGACACAGGGCGAAACTTAAGCGATGAGCGGGTGACAGCGTATCTTCGTGGAGCACCGCTCATGGAGATGGAATGGAATTCAGGCTCGACGAGGCTGTTCCCGTGCTGGAGCGAACGCCAGCCGTCGTTTCCTCGCTTCTCGATTCTCTGCCCGCAGCATGGCTGGATTCACGGGAAGGCCCGGAGGCGTGGAGTCCGCGCGAGATCGTACATCACCTGATTCACGGCGAGCGCACCGACTGGATTCCGCGCGCGCGCATCATCCTGGCGCAGGGGCGGCACCGCCGGTTTCAGCCCTTCGACCGATTCGCCGAGCTCAAGTCGGACCGGCCTCTCAACGATTTGCTGGAGGAGCTCGACCAGGTCCGGGCGGGAAACATCGCGACCCTGCGAGGGTGGAATCTCTCAGAGAAGGACCTCGATCTTACAGGCGAGCATCCGGGGCTGGGCACCGTCACGCTCCGGCAGCTGCTCGCGACCTGGGTAGCACACGACCTCACGCACATCGCGCAGATCACGCGGACGATGGCGAGAGAGTACAGGCAGGCGGTCGGGCCGTGGACCGAATACTTTCGGGCGCTGCAGTGAGCGAAAAGCCTTATCCGTACGCGACCCATCTGAACGTTCTGTTTCCGCCGCTCCAGGTCGTCCACGTACAGCGGCTGGTCGATGAGTGCACCGACCAGTGGTACAACCAGACGCTAAGCCAGGTGAACGATTCCGTAGTCCGCCTCGGCGTCATTCAGGGAGAATATCATTGGCACCGGCACGACGATCTCGACGAGTTTTTCTACGTCGTCGAGGGAGTGTTCCTGATCGACCTGGAGGATCGAACGGTGGAGCTCACCCAACGGCAGGGATTCGTCGTTCCGAAGGGAGTGCTGCACCGCACGCGCGCGGCGGAGAGAGCGGTCATCCTGATGGTCGAAGGAGCGGGGATAATTCCCACCGGCGACTAGTAAACCCGACAGCGGGCAGCATTCAGCGGGCAGCCGTTAGCCTGGCTTTGTTTGTCGGTTATCTCGGCGGAATCCTGAAGTCGCGTTCGATGACCATCCCCCGCGGAACGGGCACATGCTCCTCCATCCGGAGAATCCCGCCGGTCGCCACTCGGAACGTGACCGGCGCATCCCGCGTGTAGCCGCACAGGAGATACGACCCATCGGCACCGGTCCGCACATCCGTGGTTCGGCGCTCATTGGTCGAGATCAGCCTTCCCTTCTCCTCGATCCACTTCACCTGCCACGTCGCCGACACCATCGCATCCGCGACGGGGTTGCCCGATTCGTCGCGCACATAGCCGACGGCGAGTCCACCCGACTGCAGTCGTGAGCCGCTGGCGGGACAAAGCGCTTCCCTCAATGCCGCGTGAGAAGGAATCGCGACCGCGATCTGAGCCCGTCCGCTTTCGTTTATGTAAACCGGCATCACTCGTGGCATCCGGAACAGGCGGAGACGCGGGTGCTCGAAGACGAGTGAGTCCATGGCGTCGCCGTCCAATAGCAGCTCGTATCCTCCGCCACTGTTCGTTGACGTCCGGTGACTCCCGGAAGATGTGCTGACCTCTACTCCGGCAAGCGGTTTTCCGGTCGTCCCGTCGAGCACCGAGCCAGTGATCCGCGCCGATCCGATAGGAGCAGCACCGCCCGCCGATCGTGTCGAGGCGACTCCGGCAGCGGACACAACCGCCGGCGAGCCCGCACTGCGCGCGGTTCCGCCGATTTCGTGATAGCCGGTGATCGCGCTTCTGCCGGACTGTCCGGTTGGACCGCCACGCGGAACCCTGAGCTGCCAGCGAGACACTATCCACTCACCACCCGTGAGCTGCTGGTAATCGACCCTGCCATTCGCGCGAGCTGCGCGCAAGGAGACAGGAATGTTCACGTAGTCGAACGCGAGATGCCTCAGCGAGTAAGTGCTCGGATCGAGCCACAGAACTCCACTCAGGTCGGGCTTGTTTCCGAGCTTCGCCGGCTTGAACTCGAGGCCGAGCAGTCCGTTTTCGGGACCGGCTCCGCGGATTCCGGTAAAGCAGTGAGTCGTGACGAATTCATCAGAGAGCAGGGTCGCTGCCTCCGGTACGCTGAGTGTCGCCTGTGCCGAAGGGCCGGCACCTCCCGCGACATCGACGAGGTGATACGGACGGACGGCATTTCCCCGGCGCTGTTCGGTCTTGTCGGAGATGATGGCACCGTTCGCATCGATGATCCGGTCATAGCTGGCGATGTCGAGTGGCGCCAATGCCTGTGATTCCGTGAGGCTGTTGGCGGATAAGGCCTTTCGGATCTCGCCCCACATGTCGCTGGCGACCGTCGCCTGCTCGGTGAGGTTCGAGCAATGCGTCTCGCCTCTACCCGTAACCGGAGGAAGTCTGAGGCTTCGCGGCTTCATCCCTGCCCGGACCCGCGTCGGAGCGCTCGATGGCACGAGCACTACGGATAGCCATGTGTCATAGCCGACTTTCTCGGCGCGCACCCGATAACCACCGCGGCGCGGGGCAGCGAGCGTCACGCGCCCATCCCGGCCGCTGAACCTGCCGACCGGCGGCGACTCCCGCTCGGGCAGCACTACCACCAACGCGCCTGGAATTGGCTGACCATCCGCGTGTTTGACTACTTCGACGCGTACTTCCTGCGCGCCGCCAGAAAACGCGGGCGTCACGCACGCAGCCGCGGCGATGATTACAAGTCGGAGCGCGGTCGCCGAGCGGCGATGATTTTTGACTGAGGATGCCATTACCTGATAACGAGCGCGCTCGAACCGAGGTAACAGCCCGTTGCTCTCCTATAGGGTCGCTTCCGCCCCGACGCTGCGGCTGGCGGTCCCTGGCCTCTCCTGCTCCTTTCGCGGTGTCCCCTCCTCCAACAGAAACTTTGGTTTGCGCTCCCAGGGGGCAGAATGGGTGCCAGGGGTCGCCGGGACCCTCGGCCGATGCGTGACGGCACCCGCTCGGACCTCGTCAATGCAAGAGGGTAACGGGTCCGTGGGACCGAGGGGGAAAGTTGGGCAAAACAATCAGGGCGATCGGCTGTCTGGCGCTCGTGGGATGCGCCGTGAAACCCGAGCCGTACGTTGTCGGCGCGGCCGGCCCATGGAAAGAGGGTTATGGGCTCCAGAATCTGGAAGGCATCCAGCTTGCCGTCGACGAGATCAACACGGCTGGCGGGATCAACGGCCAACCCTTGCAGGTCATCGAGCGCGACGACGCGGGCGATGGATCGCAGGCGGCGAAGATCGCGCATGAGTTCGTCGCCAATTCCGACATCAGCGCCGTCATCGGCCATGTCAATTCCTCGGGAATGCTCTCTGCCGCCCGGGTGTACGATGGAAACCTTGCCGCGGTCGCGACCAGCGCCACCTCACCAGACCTCACCGGAATCTCCAGCTGGGTATTCCGTATCATCTCCAGCGATTCACTCAATGGAATCGCCCTCGCGAGCTTCGCCTCGACGCTCACGCCAAAGGGGAGTGTCCCGACCGCGGCGATTCTCTACGAGAACCACACCTACGGGCGCGGCCTCGCCGATTCCTTTCGCCGGTCGTTCAGGGGCCAGATCGTAAGCGTTGATCCAATCAATGCCGATCTGCCCAGCGCCGAGCCTTATATCACCTATCTGAGAACAAAGCGGCCACGGATCGTGTTCGTCGCCGGCCGGGTTCCGTCCGGACTCAAGATTCTGCGCGAAGCGAAGCGGCAGGGTTTCAACGCGACGTTCGTCGGCGGCGATGGTTGGCAGGGAGTCATCGCCGACACGGCGGTCGCCGAAGGAGCCTACATCGGCATGTCTTTCACGAGGCAGGATCCCAATCCGTCGGCCAGGGCATTCGTCGCCGCGTTCCGCAAGAAGTTCAAGCACGATCCCGAAGCGCACGCCGCGCTCGCGTATGACGCAACCAGGCTGGTCGCCCACGCGCTCAGAGAGAGCGGCAGGGATCGCCGGGCGGTTCGTGATTACCTCCGCTCGCTGACGCACGCGACGGCGGTCCCCGGCGTGACCGGGCCCGCCTACTTCGAGGAATCGGGCGACCCGGTCGGAATCAGGTTCAGGGTGGGCCGCGTCGAGAGCGGGCTTCTCAAGGTCGCGGACGCCAAATGATGAATCCAATGCGCTTTCGCACCATCCGGCAGGTTCTGGCGGCGGGGTTCTCGCTGCTGGTCGTCCTCCTCCTTACCGCCGGCATCCTCGGGTGGATCTCGATGTCGCGCATGGCGACCGAGGTTGCTTCCGCTCTCGGCGACGCACAGTACGATGCGAAGCAGGCATCCGACTTCTCCAATACGATCACGCAGGAAATCCAGGCCGCGAACACCTACCTGAGCGACCAGGATCTGAAATCGGAGTCCGAGTTTCGCCGTCTTGGCCGGGAAGCGCACCGGCTCCACCGCAACTTCGGATCGAGGCAGATTCAGCTCGCCGATCAGATCGCGCGCACCGTGGCGATCGATACCACGCTCGCACGCGTCGAATCTTCCTTCGCGCTGGCGCACCGTCTGACCGACCTCGGCCGACTCGACGAAGCGCGCAACGAAGC
>JBDSRC010000135.1:0-7866 GCA_039929505.1 Gemmatimonadaceae bacterium | reverse complement strand
ATCGATCTCGTCATCGCTGACAACGTCGATTATGTGAACGGATACGCCACATCATTTCCGTCGAACAGGATCGTCGTCTTTGCGCACCCACCGACCGACGTATCGGGGCTCCGCCACTACGATGACTGGAATGCGCTGGTGCTGACACACGAGCTCGCTCACATCTTCCATCTCGACCGCGCGCGCGGAATCTGGAAAGTCGGCCAGGCGGTCTTTGGGAGAAATCCGCTTCTCTTCCCGAACGCATACGCGCCCTCGTGGGTCATTGAAGGGATCGCGGTCTATTTCGAATCGCGGCTCACGGGCACCGGACGACTCGAGAGCTCGGAGCACTCGATGATCGCCCGCGCCGCACTCAGCGAGGATCGACTGCCAACCCTGCAGGAGCTTTCGCCGGGGACATCCCGGTTCCCGGGCGGGGAGGTCGTTTACGTCTACGGCTCCCTGCTGTTCGACTATCTCGCGCGCACGAGAGGGCCGGGCACAATTCGGGATTTCGTGGAGCGGACGAGTGGGAGCCTGCTGCCATTTCTCCTGACTCCGACTTCGCGCGGAGCGTTCGGGATGTCGTTCCAGACGGCGTGGGAGGCTTGGCGCGATTCACTGCGGCGAGCGGAGCGACCGGCGTCGGAGCTGCTCCCATCGTGGAGAGATGTGACGACGCACGGGCGGGCCGCGCTCTTCCCGCGCTGGCTCGGTGACACCGCGATCATGTATGCCGGCAACAAGGGGAAGACTGTCGCAGCCGCGTACGAAATAACACTCGATGGCAAAGAGAGAAGAGTCGGACGGCGTAACGGCCCAAGTGCGAACGTGAGGCTTCCCGATGGGAGCACTCTTTTCGCGCAGCAGGACTACGTCGACCTCTATCACGTGCGAAACGACTTGTACGTGGAGCGGGGCGGATCGCAGCGGCGCCTGACGCGCGGAGCGCGGCTGACATTTCCCGATGTTCGCGCGGACGGCCGGATCGTAGCGGTGCAGGCGATGCCTGGCTCGACACGTCTTGTGACCGTGTCCGCGGACGGAAAAATGATCGTACCGCTGACCGGCGTGAGTCTCGACGTCCAATGGGCCGACCCTCGCTGGGCGCCGGACGGAGCACGCATTGTCGCGGTGAGGCAGAGTCGTGGCCTTTCCGAAGTCGTGATTCTGGATTCCCAGGGGAATGCCGGGAGATCATTCGGCCGGACTCACGCAATCAACTCGGGGCCGAGCTGGTCGCCTGACGGGCGCCGAATCTATTTCTCCTCCGACCGAAGCGGCGCGCCGCAGCTCTACGTCGCTGATCTCGCGACCACCCCAATGACTCTGACACGCATCACCAATGCGGTTACCGGAGTCTTTTCGCCGGAGTTGTCTCCGGGAGCAAAAGGCCTGGCGGCGGTGCTGTTCAAGGCGGACGGGTACCACGTCGTCTCGAGCGCTGACGGTGAAGGATCGATTCACGAGCCGGCTGACAGCATTCGCACTAGCCCGCGCGGCGTCTGTCCTGATTGCATCGCGAGCATGAGCGGCCTCGCTCCGCTGGGATCGAGTGACTCTTCGTCGTCGAGGAAGTATTCCGCCCGGGCTTCTCTGTTCCCGCGATACTGGATGCCTGTTATCGAAAGCGGAACGGAGGAGGGAACATCCCTCGGAGCCGTGACCAGCGCGGCCGACGTCGTCGGGCGTCACGACTATACCGTCGAAGCGCTGTACAACACCCGCTTCCAGCAGATGTCGGCGTGGCTGTGGTACCGGTACGCCGGGTTGGGGCTGCCATTGGTCGATCTGTACGCATCGCAGAACTACTCACACGAAGGAGTTTTCAGCTACAACGCCGGTACGCTGAGCCGGATAGGAACGTTTGCGGAGAAGAGCGCGATTGCTTCGCTGAGCGCGACGTTCGTGCGCCCGCGCGTCCGGACTTTCTCGGTGGGATCGATCGGGGCGGAGGTCGAAACGCGTTCGTACTCGACGGATCCGGATACGCTGCTCCCCTTGCTTTCCACTTTTTACAGCTCGTCTCCGACTTATCCCGCGCTCGTCGCTTCGGCCGGGTGGTCGAATGCGCGACGCCCGGACCTGAGCATCTCACCTGAGGACGGCGTGACGATGAGCGTGAGCGGGCGACAGCGATGGCAAAGCGGTGCGAGCGGGGCTGCAACGCGAAGCGTTGTTGGGGTCACCAGTGCCTACAAGTCGCTCGACCTTCCGGGTTTCGCGCACCACGTCCTCGCATTGCGCGGCGCGTTCGGAATCACTGACGATCGCAGCCCGAGCAGGTTCTCAGCCGGTGGAGTCAGTGGCACGCTGCTCGATGTTTTTCCCGGTTTCTCGGTAGGAGAGCAAAGGCGAACGTTCGGAGTGCGCGGATATCCGGCCGGGGCTGAAGGCGGTATTCGCGCCTACACTGCCACTGTCGAATACCGCGTGCCCATCTCGGCGCCATCCCGCGGGTTTCGCTACATACCGATCTTCATCGACAAGACGTCGCTCTCGTTCTTCGGCGAGATGGGTCGTGCGTTCTGTCCAGCGAGCGCTTCGACCGGGACCGGTGTCTGCAGGACCGGCGACGTCGGCACGCCGGTGATGCGGGCGGCTGGTGCCGAGCTCAACATCGACACCGGAGTACAGCTCGATTTGCAGACGCGCGTGCGACTGGGTGTCGCATTTCCGCTCGCAGAGCGCGAGCGATTCGCCGCTGACCGAGCCAGATTCTACGCGACGTTCGGATCGGCCTTTTAGATCCTGGATCGCCCCGTGTTTCCAGGCAAGGCTTAAACTATTGCGATCCTCCCCGGCGGCTTGCGCTCCCGACTGTCGCGTACCGGTCCTGGACCGCAGCAAATGCTGACGCGACTGCTAACACCAACGGGCTGGAGCGGTTAGCAACTTTGGGATTTTGCGGAGCCGGGAAATTCTACGCCGCGACGGCTCCGTACTACACCGGACACTCGAGCGAGATAACGGTGCGTGGAAAAAAGGGTGCTCAGCCGCGATTCGTGATGTGGATTACCTAAGGTGTTGCAGCGCAATGAGATAACTAAAGGCTGGCGTGGACTCACGAATGCACGTACTATCCGTGCCCGCGCCGAGAACGCCCGGTGCCCTCGCTAGATTTCTTATTGTTCTTGACAGCCTTTTTTCCAAGTGGAGAGTTGTAACTGATGCCGATCCCGTCCATACCCCCGCCCGGCGCCGCGCAGCTGAATGACAACGCGAGAACCGTGATCAAGAAGCGGTATCTCATCAAGGACGCGACCGCCAAGCCGGTCGAGGAGCCGGAGGACATGTTCTGGCGTGTGGCAGCGACTGTAGCCGAGGCTGATCGCCGCTACGGGGCAAGCGACGCGACTGTGACGGGAATGGCTGAGGATTTCTATCGCCTGATGACCGAACGGCGCTTCGAGCCGAACTCGCCGACTTTGATGAACGCGGGCCGCCCTCTCGGACAACTCTCAGCGTGTTTCGTGCTGCCGGTCGAAGATGCGCTTTCGAACGGGCGCGACGGCATCTACGACACGCTTCGGGCAATGGCGCTCATCCATCAGTCGGGCGGTGGAACGGGGTTCGGTTTCTCAAAGCTGCGCGGAAAAGGCTCAATGGTGCGCTCGACGACAGGCGTCGCGTCGGGGCCGGTCTCCTTCATGAAGCTGTACGATGCATCGACAGATGCAGTGAAGCAGGGCGGTACCCGCCGCGGCGCCAACATGGGCATTCTGCGCGTCGACCATCCGGACATCCTGGACTTCATCACCTGCAAGGAAGACCTCTCCCAGATCACGAACTTCAACATCTCCGTCGCGGTCACCGACAGGTTCATGACCGCGGTGGCCGAAGGGACCACCTACGATCTGGTGGAGCCGGGAACAGCGAGGGTCACCGGCCAGCTCGATGCACGCTCGGTGTGGGACAAGATGATCGACGGTGCATGGCGCACTGGTGAGCCGGGCTGTTTCTTCATCGACGAAGCCAACCGGCACAACCCCGTTCCGCACGTTGGGCAGTACGAAGCGACAAATCCGTGCGGCGAGCAGCCGCTCCTCCCATACGACGTCTGCAATCTCGGCTCGATCAACGTCGGCTACTATGTCAGCGACGGAGCGATCGACTGGGATTCGTTCAAGCGCGATATCCATTTGTCGACGCATTTCCTCGACAACATCATCGACGTCAACAAGTACCCGCTGCCGGAGATCGATGCCCTCTCCAAGAGGATCCGTCGCATCGGGTTCGGGATCATGGGCTTCGCCGACGCGTTGGTGAGACTCGGAATTCCCTACGACAGCGACGAAGGCGTCGAGTTCGGCCGCCAGCTGCAGAAGTTCGTCGACCTCGAGTCGAAGCGTGAGAGCGAGAGGCTGGCCAACGACCGCGGACCATTTCCTGAATGGGCCAGGTCGATCTGGGGCCCGGATGAAACCTGTGCCCGCGACGTGAAGGGGAAGCGCATTCGGCCGATGAAGCTGCTTCGCAACTGCAACGTCAACACGATCGCGCCTACCGGTACGATCTCGATCATCGCCGGATGCTCGTCAGGGATCGAGCCGCTCTTTGCGGTGGCGTTCATGCGCAACCAGGCCGGCGCGATGATGCCCGACGTCAACGAAGACTTCGTCGCGATCGCGAAAAAGGAAGGCTGGTACTCGGACGATCTCATGGAGAGAATCGCCAGGGAAGGCCACATCCACTTCGATGAAGTTCCCGAGCGCTGGCGGCGGGTGTTCGTCACCGCCCACGACATCACCCCGGAGTGGCACGTCAGGATGCAGGCCGCCTTCCAGGAGAATTGCGATTCCGCGATCTCCAAGACGACCAACTTTCCGCACGTTGCGACTCCCGAGGATGTCCGGAGGATCTACGAGCTGGCGTACGAGCTCAAGTGCAAGGGCGTGACTGTGTACCGGGATGGCTCGCGCGACAATCAGGTGCTGTCGACCGGCGCGACCGAGCAGGCGAAAGCCGACCGCGATGGCAAGGGCGAGTCTCGTCGAGCGCTCGGCGATCTCCACGGGACGCTGGCGGAGCAGACAGCCGAGATCGCGCGCCTCAAGCAGGCACTGTTCGACGCCGAAGCCGAGAACCTTCAACGGCGCGCGAAGCGTGCTCGCCCTGACACTCTGCGCGGGATCACGACCCGCATCGAGACGCCGCTCGGTACGATGTTCCTGAACATCACCGAAGACGACAAGGGCCAGCCGTTCGAAGTATTCATCAACCTCGGCAAGGCTGGCGGCGCGGCGATGGCGGACGCGGAAGCGATGGGCCGCCTGATCTCGCTGGCGCTGCGCTCAGGGATCCCGATTCGCGAAGTGCACAGACAGCTCCGCGGCATCGCTTCCGACAAGGCGATCGGACTCGGACCGAACAAGGTTTTGTCCGTTCCCGACGCAATCGGAATTGCCCTCGAGAAATGGATGCGCGAGAAGCAGGGCGTTCAACAGGATCTGCTCGGCGTCTCCGGAACTACGCCACTCCAGACTGAAACGCAGCCCGTGGTCTCAGCGTCATCGTCGACGATGAGCTCCGAAGGCGGGCAGGCACAGTATGGGTTCGATGCGCTGAATCGCAGCGAATCGTTCATTGGCACGTGTCCGGACTGCGGGTCATCACTCGAGTTCGCAGAAGGGTGCGCCAAGTGTCACGTGTGCGGGTTCTCTGAATGCGGATGAGCACTTAGCTCGCTTCCAAGGAAAACGCCGGCTCAGTGAGCCGGCGTTTTTGTTTCACCCACTGAATGACGCCCGTGGACATTTCCTTTTCGCGTTTTGAGTTGACCGTTATTGGGTTCTCCGTTATTGCGTTCCCCACGCGCAACGCGGCTCGAGAACGCAGCAGCGGACAACGCAACGACGGTCAACTCAAGACTCAAAAATGCTCGTCCGAGAGTCTCTCGGCGCACTCCCCCAAACCATCGCAGACGCTTGATCGAGCTGCGTGAAGAGCATTCGCCGCTCTTCCTCGTGTTCGGGCGCCTCCGGCTCCACGACCATCAGCTCATTCGACACTTCCCGCGTGCGCGCCACGGCCTTGCTGAGGCGGTCTGACGTCGCCAGGATGAGCGAGCCGCAGGCAGAAATCAGCACCGCTGGCGTGATCATGGCCGACAGCACCGATAGGGCGTCGATCGAAGTGTCCATAAGCGCTGAATAGTACTCATTTTGGCGCCCCGGCCCGAAGGTCGTGACGTCTCCGTCGCCCGCGTGACATATTTCATGCGGGGGACACCGGGAACTCGACAGGGGAGGGAGATGGACGACAAGAAAATCGCGGCTCTCGCGAAGAAGAACGCCGCAAAGGCAGCCGGCTCGACGGGGAGAAAGGGCTTCGGCAAGAAGTACGACGCAAACCTCAAGGATCTGCCGACTGATGCGGCCACTCTCAAGGAGCGGCAGGAGCACGAACGGTTTTTCAAGGAGATGCGCAAGCGGGACTTCTAGACGTCTGAACGCGGGCCAACATTCGATTGGAGATAGCAATGGCTCGTTTGCGATACCTGCTGATCGGCGTCCTCGCCGTCGGCGGTGCACCCCTTGGCGCTCAGGTCCAACCGGCGCCGGCCGTACCGGCACAGCAGCCGCGGCCAGCCATTCCCCGCGCCGCACAAAGCACTCGCGCGAGCGTCGAGGCGATCATCGACCGCCGCTGGCTGAATAACCAGTGGATGGCCACCGGTGGCATTGCCGGACCGGCGCGGATAGCGATCGTCTACGGTCAGCCGCACGCGCGCGGCAGGAGCGTGATGGGTACGGTTATTCCGTGGGACAGCGTGTGGCGTACCGGCGCGAACCAGGCGACACAGCTCACAACTGAGCTCGACATCACCGTGGGGAATGCTCTCATTCCGCGCGGGATTTACACGCTCTTCACGCTGCCGACGAGAACGGGCTGGAAGCTGATCGTGAGCAAGCAGGTGCTTCAATGGGGAACAGAGTACGACCCCGCCCAGGACCTGGCTCGCATCGACCTGCGAGCGCGGACGCTCTCCGAGCCCGTCGAGTCCCTCACGTTCTGGCTGGTGCCCGTTCCCGAGCCGCAGACCTCGCAAACCCTTCCCCACGGCGCCCTCAAGCTCGCGTGGGGCAATCTCGAGCTCTCGACGGACTGGCGGGTCGGGCGCTAGGCTAGGCTGATGCTTCGGGGCGCGCGTCATCACCGGCGCGCGCTCTCCTTCCCTGACGCCGAGCCTGCTCGGGTGGGAGACGGACAGGTAGTCGAGCTCGATTCCACTGGCGGCGCGCTGGAGAAGCATTCCTCCGCGGGCCATATCCCCATGGCCAAGAAACTCGCGGGGGAACACCAGTCGGGAGCCGAAGGTGGGCAGGAGGGCATCGATGTATTTGCCCGTCGCGGGGCGCAAACCCCGCCGGATTGTTAAAATTGAAGAGGGGTGACCAATGGCAAAGAATAGTTTACGAGAGCTTCACGCTGCCGGGCAGTCGATCTGGCTCGACAGCATCGACCGCGCGATGCTGAAGAACGGCGAGCTCGAGCGGCGCATTCGCGACGAAGCTCTCACTGGAATGACGTCGAATCCGACGATCTTTCAGAAAGCGCTCGCGTCGGGGAACGATTACGACGAGCAGCTCACTGCCGCCTCCGACGAGGGGCTTTCAAGCTGGGAGCTGTTCGAGCTCGTCGAGACCACCGACGTCCGCGACGCGTGCGACCTGTTCGCCGGCGTCTTCAGCTCGACGCGTGGCGCCGACGGATACGTCTCGATCGAAGTTTCTCCCGGCGTCTCGAGCAGCGCTGAGGACACGGTTGAGGAAGCGCTCCGGCTCTGGCAGACCGTCGATCGGCCGAATGTCATGGTGAAGGTGCCGGGGACCGAGGAGGGCGCGAAAGCGGTCCGGAGGCTCATCGCCAGCGGAATCAACG
>JBDSRC010000134.1:0-3462 GCA_039929505.1 Gemmatimonadaceae bacterium | reverse complement strand
CCTCGTGCGCCACCAGGAGAGAATCACGGCGCCGAATCCGGTTGCGACCGCGACGAACGTCACCGAGAACGCGAGAACACGGAGTATCGATCCGACGATCGGAAACCACGTGAACGCGGCGGCGATGATCCACAGTGCGGAGAACGCGAGAATGCCGGTGTAGAGATACTGCAGCTCCTCGCCGGCTGGAGTCTCGCTGGCCGACTTTCCGGAGATGGCGATTCCCGCGACGTTCGCCACCGCGAGGAAGCCGAGCATCGCGATTCCGGAGACGGCCACCAGGAACGCGCCCACTCCGATCGGGATGAAGAAGATCCCGATGATGGTAATCGCCATCGCAATGACTACAGCGATCAGCCCGGGTATGACGGCAAAGCCGCCCACCACTCCGGCGAACAGCGATTTGCCGGTTTCCTGAGTGACCACTTCCACCGCGCGGCTGAGATAGTCACGCAGAAAGAACAGCACGAAAGTCCCGACGAGAAGAAGCGCGATCAACCACAGAATCGCGGAGCCGAGCGAGCCGAGTGTGGTCCGTGGACGACCGCCGAAGCTGACCGTCTGCCTGTTGTGCGTGGTGCCGACATCCTTGATGACGCCGAGAATCGAGCCACCTTCGTTCCGAACGAGGCCCATGATCGCGACTGCACCACCGCGGACCCGCCCGCCCTCGTGCACGATGACGTCGCCGCCAAGGGCCGTCGCCGCGCCGTCGATATTCCCGTAGACGTCGAGGTTTCCCCGTACGACCAGCACCGAGCCCGAGGTCGTCGTTCCCGCCGCCACGATGTGATCGCCGGTGGAGACGTGGGCGTATTTCCTGATCCCGTTGAATCTCCAGCCGTCACGTTCTACTCCCTGGGCGCCAGCGTCCCGCGCGGCGAATGCCGCGATCGAAAGAGTGGCACCGAGAAGGAGTAATCTCATGTCAGGCGGCCTTGCGTCTGGCGATGGAGGCGGCGGTCCGAATGCCCGCATAACCCCCGAGCAGTCCCACCGCGAGAGTCAGATAGAGGAGGACCGCTTCGAGCGCGCCCGCCTGGAGATAGCCGATCGTCTCGGATCCGAGCACCAGGGCGCCCGCTTCGGCGCTCATGGCCGCGATGACCAGGGCGTACTGGCTCGCGCCCGCGGCGAGGATCGCGGTCAGGATGTCGATCCCCATGAACATGAAGGCACCGACGGTAACGAGCGCGACACCAAGGGCGGCGGTACCCGCGACGCGGACGATACCGACCTTCCGGCGACGGATTGGTGCCTGGCCGCCCTGCTCAAGCTCCAGATGGCGCTTGCCAGCAACCGGGGCCAAAGCCACGGAAGGGTTCAGCTTGTCGATCCTGGAGATCACTCGATCGGCAAAGCCGCGCGACGGCGACAGATACGGCAGTCGCTGCAGCTCGGCGGCAATCGGGGTAAAGTCTTCGTCGAAGTCGTGTTCGATCATGGGTTCCTCACGTGTTACCTACGGGTTGGGGAAGGAGCGGGTTTCAGCCTTTTTTCGGTCTTTTTCACGCCGGTTTTGGGGGTCCTATTTGAGGTCCTCCAGGTGCTCCCGCAGCTCCTGGCGGGCGCGGTGGATGTACGTCTTCACCGTTCCCAGGGGCAGCTTCACGATCTCCGCGATCTCATCATACGAATAATCCTCGACGTGGCGGAGGATAATGCATGCCCGATACTCGGGCCTGAGCTTGGCGATCGCTTCCTCGATCGACGCGCCAAGCTCTCGCGATTCGAGCTCCTCGAGAGGAGATTCTCCGCCGCTGGCGACTGCAATAGCTGTCGCGCGCATGCTCTCGCCGGTGACGGCACTGGGCGCTCCCTCGATGCTGATCGTATCGAGCTGACGGCGTCGCAGGTGATCGATCGTGATGTTGTTGGCGATCTTGAACAACCAGCTCGAGAATTTGAACTCGGGCCGGTAGCGGTCGATGTTGTTGAGGACCTTGATGAAGGTCTCCTGCGCCAGATCTTCGGATGTCTCGTTGTCGCGGACCATCCGATAGATGAGCGAGTAGACGGGTCGCTCATAACGTCTGATCAGCTCGCGATAGGCGTCTTCGCGCCCTTCCTGGGCGAAGACGACTACCTGCTGGTCGGATATGTCGGTGTAGGACTTGGGTGGCATGGGGGAATGCGCGACAAGATAGCTTGCCCCGCAGGGTGCCGCCGGGCAACTTACAAGCAATGCTGGCCACCGACATAGACAGCGCGACCGCCGGCGCCGCTGCCGCCGGTGGCGTCGAGAAGCGCGCTTACGTGAAGCAGATCTTCTCCGAGATCGCTCCGCGCTACGACCTCCTGAATCACCTGCTCAGTCTGAACATCGACCGAGGATGGCGGCGCGCGGCGATTGCGGCGCTGGGTATCGAGCGCGACCCGGATGGAATTTATCTCGACCTGTGCGCGGGAACGCTGGATATATCCGCCGAGATCGTCCGCTCCGCCGGGTTTCGGGGTTTTGTGGTGGGAGCGGATTTCGCCGAGCCGATGCTGCGCGCAGGAGAGGGTAAAGTATCGCGCGGAATTCTCGCGCCGGTTGCCGCGGACGCGGTGGATCTCCCAATTGCGTCCGGCTCATTCGCCGGGGCGCTAGTGGCGTTCGGAATCCGCAACGTCGCGGGCCTCGATGCGGCGCTCAGGGAAGCGCGGCGCGTGATCGCGCCGGGCGGAAGATTCGTGATTCTCGAGTTTTCGACGCCGCGCGGCTGGCTGCTGAGGACATTCTATCAGGCTTACTTCACCCGGGTGCTGCCCGCGGTCGGAGGCCTGATCAGTGGACACCGGACAGCATACCGTTACCTGCCGAAGTCGGTCGCCAATTTTCCCGGCGAAGAAGAGCTGGCCGACAGAATGAGAGCCGCAGGGTTCACACATGTGCGGTGGTCCCGGCTCTCGCTCGGAATTGCCGCGATCCACGTCGGCGAACGTCCTTCCTCGGAATGAAATGAGCCTCGACAATATTTCGCAGTTCATCGAGGCGATCGATCGCGCCGGTGAGCTTGCGCGAATCAGAGAGCCGGTAAAGGCACGACTGGAGCTGTGCGAGATCGCGGATCGTGTAATGAAGCAACCCGGTGGGGGAAAAGCGCTGTTGTTCGAGAACGTGATTCTCGACAACGGTACGCGATCCGAGTTCCCGGTTGCGATCAACCTCTACGGGTCGATGCGGCGGATGTCGCTCGCGCTGGGAGTGGAAAATCTCGACGATGTCGGCGCGCGCATCACCCAGCTACTGGATCTCAAGGTTCCCGAAGGGCTGATGGGCAAGCTCTCGATGCTGCCACGTCTGCTTGAAGTAGGGAAGTTTCCGCCGCGCGTTCGCGGGGGGAATCCTGCCTGCCAGGAGATCGTGTGGAAGGGTGATGAGATCGATCTGGCGAAGCTGCCGATCATCACCTGCTGGCCAGAGGACGGCGGGCCATACATCACGCTTCCGATGGTGATATCCAAGGATCCCAAGCG
>JBDSRC010000133.1:0-3626 GCA_039929505.1 Gemmatimonadaceae bacterium | reverse complement strand
GTCAGCAAGCCGTTGCCGACCGAGTGCCAGTAGTAGAGCACTCGGTGCGTGCCGCCGAGGAAGCGCGAGCCGAACACGGCATCCGCGCGGCCTTCGATCAGCGGGGCGAACAGCGCCGGCCAGTCGGCGGGGTTGTATTCGAGATCGGCATCCTGCACGATCACGACGTCGCCGGTGCTCGCTGCGATCGCCGCGCGGACGGCGGCACCCTTGCCTCGATTCCGTTCCTGGTGGATGACACGCTGGACTTTGCGCTCCGTTAGCAGGCGGTCAAGGACGGCACGCGTGCCGTCGGTGGAGCAGTCATTGACACAGATGATCTCGGTCGCGTACGGGGTGGCGCGCACCCACTCGACGATCTGAGCAACGGTGTCTTCTTCGTTGTATACCGGGATGAGGACGGATACCACCATCTCGGTTTTCTTGAGGGGAGTAACGGGAGTGATCACGTTATCTACTCGTCCAGATCATAGCGTGAGAGTTTCCGGTGAAGCGTTGAGGGATCGATGCCGAGAATTTCGGCGGTGCGCGGCTTGTTGCCGCCTTCGTTCTCGAGCACCCAGAGAATGTAAGCGCGCTCGATCGTATCGAGCGTGGGATTGGGCTGCACTGCTCCGCTCACGAGCGGCTCGCTTTTCCGCTCGCTCACTTTCTCGGGAAGAGCGCTGAGGGGAATGGAATTTCCCTTCGCCAGAATGCCCGCTCGCTCGAGCGCGTTCTCCAGCTCGCGAACGTTCCCCGGCCACTGATAGGATTCCATCGCCTCGAGCGCTTCGGGCTGCAGCGAGCGCGGAGCCTCACCCCGGGCATCGGCGGCGCGCTTGAGAAACGCCTCGGCGAGCAATGGAATATCGCCAGGCCTTTCGCGCAGGGGCGGAAGCGTGATCGAAACCACGTTGAGGCGGTAGAACAGATCGCTGCGGAAAGCGCCGAGTCTGATCTGTTCCTCCAGATCGCGGTTGGTCGCTGCTATCACCCGGGCATTCACCGGCTTCGCTTCCGTCGCACCGACAGGTATCACTTCGCGCTGCTGGAGCACGCGCAGCAGCTTTACCTGAATCGCCGGCGTCGTCTCACCGATCTCGTCGAGGAAGAACGTGCCCTCGCCAGCAGCGAAGAAGAGGCCTTCCTTGTCGCGCGACGCGCCGGTGAACGAGCCCTTTACGTGGCCGAACAGCTCGCTCTCGAGGAGATTCTCCGGCAGGGCGCCGCAGTTGATCGAAAGGAACGGCCTCGTGGCGCGACCCGAGCGATCGTGAATGTAGCGCGCCACGACTTCCTTTCCCGTGCCCGACTCACCCTGCAGCAGCACCGTCGAATCGGTATCCGCTACCATTTCCGCGACGTGCAGCGCTTCCATCCATGGCTTGCTGGAGCCGAGGGGCGCGCTGTGTCGCTCGCGGCGCCTCGGCTCGGTCCTGGCATCCGGACTGGCCGGCCGGGGCTCACGGCGGAGATTCCGATGCTCCGCCGCGCGACGGACGATCGTGACGAGCTCGTCGTTCTTGAACGGCTTCTGGATGTAGTAGAACGCGCCGTTGTTCACAGCTCCGATTGCCGACTGCAGGCTTGCCTGGGCGGTCATCAGAATCACGACTGCTTCGGGATCGTGGGATCGCACTGACGCGAGGATGTCGAGTCCGGTGACATCGGGCATTCGCACATCGGTGATGATGAGATCGGGCTTGAGCGCCGCGATCTGCTCGAGGCCCTTCTTTCCTCCGAGCGCCGTATGCGGAGTGAACCCCTCGTTCTTGAGGAGTATCCGAATCGTGTCGAGTATGCCTACCTCGTCATCGATCACGAGGACGGTCGGGGCAACTACTGCCGGAGCCGTCACCTCTCGCTCTCGGAGATGGGGTTGGGCGTCCTCCCTTTTCCGCCGGCGCCGAGCTTGGGCAGGATCACCGTGAAGGTGGTGCCCTCCTCTCCGTCCTCGGCTCCATCGACGATGATGAATCCGTGGTGCGCTTCAACGGCCCGGTGTGCGATTGAGAGCCCGAGGCCTGTCCCGCCCGGTTTGGTGGTGACGAACGGCTCGAACAGCCGGTCCCTCACCGAAAGGTCGACCCCGGCGCCCTGGTCGCTCACCTGCACCATGATCGCTCCCCTCGTGAACCGGGCCGCTTTGGGCGGCAGCTGGTGGGGGGCGAGCTCCGCTGCCTCGAGTCGAACTTCTCCACCAGCGGGAGATGCCTGCACTGCGTTGAGGAGGAGATTGAAGATCGCGCGATGGAGCAGATCATCATCGCCAACGACGATCAGCGGGGTCGAAGGAAACAGCTCGCGGATGGTGACGCTTCGTGGTTTATCGGGGTGTGCCGACACGAGGGCGGCCGCGTGCCGGGCGATCTCGATCAGATCCACCTTCTCGACCTGTGTCACTTCGGTGCGCGCGAAGTCGAGGAACTCCGAAAGCAGGCGCGAGAGGCGGTCCGACTCGCGCTGGACGAGCTGCGTCAGCGTGCGGGTATCATCATCCGCGGCGGGAATACGCGCCAGCAGCTCGGCCGCGCTGCGAATCGAGGCGAGCGGATTCTTGATCTCGTGCGCGAGCGACGCGCTCAGCTCCGCGACCGCTTCGAGCCGCTCCGCTCTCGTGTGGAGCCGCTCGATGTCCGCCTCGCGCAGGCGGAACGCGGCGAGCTCGGCCGCCATCTCTTCGCGTCCCGCGTTGGCGCCCCTGAGCCGCGCGCCGATGTAACCGCAACCCAGCGCGACGGCTCCGAAAATCGTCAGCTGCACAAGGATCGATAAATCGAAAGCGGCGAGGTTGCCGAGAATCGTGACGGCGAAGTAGAGAACGTTGCCGAGCGCGGCGATGAGCAGCACGCCTGAGGGCGGGAGCAGAAGAGCGCTGACCGCGATCACCAGGATGTAAAGCGGCGCGAGCTGGGACGGAGCTCCTGTCTGCGTCATGTACACGACCGACGTGACCAGAAGCAGGTCGAACAGCATCTGCACGTAGAAGAACGTGTTGTCGAGCGGTGCCTCGCCTCTCTCGCTTCGAAACAGCGACGCGCCGGTGAAGAACAGGGTGAACACGAACGCAAGCGTCGCGATGAGCGTCGTGGTCGTGTCGGCGGCGCGCCACACTATGATAGCGGCGAGGAAAATCGCCGCCGCCAGCGAGAAGCGCCCGATGTAGAGAACCCGAAGAACGCGGTCGCGGCCCCCGATCGAAGCCGGCATCGGCGTCTCGAGGGCAGGTGTCGAAGCGGAGGGCGTAACGGGTATTGAGGAGCGCGAGAGGATCAATTCGGTGTCGGGACGGGCATCGGTTGGCGGCCCGGACGCGAGCCACGTGACACTACTATATCGGTTAAGCGCTCGTGCTGCTCGGGTCTGCTCTTGCGCGCCGCCCCCGCCGCCCGGATACTCCCGGCTGCTTTTCCGGGGAGTCGTCCGCTGCGCTGGCTGATCAAGTCCGAGGGTCCGTTGCGAGAGTGTCTCGTTGTCTTCGCCGCTGTCGCGGCGGCGTACGTGGTGTTGCGCGGCTCCGCTCTTTTCCTGGTCGGCGCCTTCAATGACGACGGCGCCTACGTGATGCTCGCAAAGTCAATCGCCGATGGTGGCGGCTACCGCCTCGCCTATCTCGCCGGCGATCCGGTCGCGGTGAAATATCC
>JBDSRC010000132.1:0-6073 GCA_039929505.1 Gemmatimonadaceae bacterium | reverse complement strand
GTCCTCGCGCGCTACGCCGCCGCGAACGCGGAAGGCGCGCCGCCAGAAGCCGCTCGGCTCACTCCCGCGGTTCCGCAGCCGCGCGTCTGAGGTCTTGCCCGGGCGTGGGAAGGGGCCCTGCCACGCGAGTACGCTCGCTCGGGCGGAGCCCCTAACTACGCTCCCTCGCTCCGCTCGGTCGCGGGTCTCCTGGTCGCTCGCTGAAACTCGCTTAGGCAGGACCCCGTCCCACACCCACAAAGATTTCAAGTCGACGGACGATGTTCGCGCGTGAGCGCGCCGAGCGTAGCTCGGCATCCCCGTGACTTCTGCGTTCGCTGCTGGCGGGTCCGCGCGCGCGTCCCGGGCGCTCGATGAGGCGCGCGGGCGAGCGCAGCGTTGGCCGCGAACGGTCGCGCCTAACGGATCTGTGCGAGAGGAGGTGAGGGTATCCTCGCAGGCGCTTACAAAGCGAGCGACCAAGGAGACGGGCGAGTGCCAGCGAAGCTGGCGCGAGCGTAGTACCCGGCTCCGCCCGAGCGAGCGTAGCGCCGAAGAGGGTGCCCTCACCTCCTCTCGCACAGAGATTCCGACAACCGCGAGCGCTCGCGGCTAAAGCACCGCGCCCGGAGCTGTGGCGTCGACGATCGCCCGGAACGCGCTCGCTGACAGCTTCTCGGGCTCGAACGGATCTCCCGCGCGCTTCATGACGCCCCGTACCACTGCGTCCAGCGTCACGAGGGGAGCGTCGGCTTCAGCGCGCAGTTCCATTTCCCACTTGCCCCGGTCAGGTCCTTTCAGTGTGTGCCGGTAACGCGCGGTGAAGACCGTGTGACGGTGCACGACGATTTCGCGGTCGTCTTCCTCGATCGGCAGGAATTCATCGCCCGCACTTTCGGTGAGCGCGTCCGGTGGCTCTTCTCTCCCGTGCACGTGCTCGGGCACGGGCGGGAGAGGAATCGCGGCAACTACCGCGATACCGGTCTCAACGCCTGACTGCCGCAGTGGCGGGAAAAGGCGCACCTCATCGACCGCGTCCGCTCCGATTCGATCGGCGATGTCCCTCAGAAATCTCTCGGTGGTGTCGATCAAGTCGCCGCCCCCATCGCCTTGGTTCCCGCCCGGCCGGGAGATTCCCGATCGGTCAGCTCCCGCTCCACGTACAGTCGGAGAATGTGCATGAAGTCCTGCGCGTTCGTCACCACGCCGAATGCCTGGTGGGTTCCACGATCCTTGAGCTTGCTCACCACGAACTCCGAGGAGTCCACGCATATCGTCGGCAGCTCCCGCATCGAGCCATCGGGGTTCGTAACGAATGCGGGAAGCATGTTGCCCGTCGCGATCGCGTGGAGCGCCGTCGCGATCAGCACCGCGAAAGTCGCGCGCGTGGTGTGACGCTTCATCGCGTCCTGCGCCGCGAGCGTGTCGGTGATGACCTCCGGCAGCGGACCGTCGTCTCGAATCGATCCAGTAAGCACGAAGGGGATCTGCCGCACAACGCACGCGTGCATGATGCCGTCCCTGATGATCCCCTGCTCTACCGCCTTCGCAATGGACCCGGCAGCTCGCACTTTGTTGATCGCGCGCATGTGCAGGCCGTGGCCGCCGGTCGTCGCTTCACCGGTTTTCGTCATGCCGAGCGTGGTTCCGAAGATCGACGCCTCGATATCGTGGACCGCTACTGCGTTGCCGGCGAGCAGAGCGGACACGAAACCGTTTTCAATGAACCACACCATGTCGGCGCGCGCGCGGGAATGCACCAGCGCCGGTCCGGTCACCCAGATCGGATAACCGCCGCGATCGCGCTCCTCGATGAGAATCTTCGCCATCAGCGAGTAGTCGATCGGCTTTTCGCGCGACACCTCGCTGGTCATGAACTTGAACTCGCCTTCCTCGTCCCCGAGAAACGAGCCGACGTGCACGTAAATCCCCTGCGACCCGTCTTCCTCACCACCTACGGCGACCATCTCTCCTTTCCTGAGCCTGCGTCCCTCCTTGATCCAGAGACCGTCGTCGTTGAGGACGAGCGCCGCATCCATTCGTGGCTCCTGCGGCATCCGCCACGTCCCTTTTATCCGGACGTAGGTCGGAAGATTGGTCGTGGAGAAGAAGTTTTCGGGAAGCACGCCGTCGGCCGGCGCCGGGACGAATGTCGCGTCGGGCGCGCTGGCCAGCAGAGGGGCGTTGAAATCGGGATGGCGGAGGACGGACACAGCTATAAGATAGGCATCAGAGCAGTGCGACGGGGTCACGGTCCAGCGTCACGCGCAGCTGCGCGACCGATGGAACATCGAACTTCTCCATGAAATAACGGCCGACCCGGGTCAGCTCTCCGGGATGCTCTGTCTTGAGCAGGAGGTGCCACCGCCACCGATTCTTGACCCGCTCGATCGGGCACGGCGCGGGACCAACGACAGTGATGTTCTCCGCGGCCCGGGCAGCTATGAGCCCGCGCAGCCATTCGCCGCCCGCGATCGCGAGCTTTGCCGTCGCCTCTTCCTTGAGGCCACTGAACACGATGTTCGCGAGTCGCACGTTCGGCGGATACGGCGGGTCGATGCGTCCCGCCATTTCCTCGCGGACAAACGAGTCGTAGTCGTGTGACACCGCGTACCGGACGGCGTGGTGCGTCGGTATACGGGTCTGGATCAGCACTCGTCCTCCCTTCACTCCTCTGCCGGCGCGACCCGATACCTGACTCAGGAGCTGAAAGCACCGCTCTGACGCACGGAAATCGGGAAGGTTGATCCCAACGTCGGCGTCCACGACACCGACCAGGGTGACGTTGGGGAAATCGAGACCCTTCGCGATCATCTGCGTGCCGAGGAGGATGTCTATCTCACCGGTGGCAACGCGGTCGAGGATTCGGGTATGCGCCCATTTGCCGCTCGTCGTATCGAAGTCCATCCGCGCGATCCTCGCCGCCGGAAATCTTTCCGCCAGCAGGCGTTCCACCTGCTGCGTCCCGAGTCCGCGCTGCTTCAGATTCCGTCCGCCGCACCGCGGACAATCAGCCCGCGGATCCTCCTTGTGCAGGCAATAGTGACAGACGAGACGCTCTGGATTGCGATGATGCGTGAGCGTGATGCTGCAGTTCGGACACGTGGCCACCGCTCCGCAGTCGATGCATTGAACGAAAGAGGAATAGCCTCGGCGGTTGAGGAGAAGAATGCTTTGCTCTCCCTTGCTCAGACAGTTGACGATCGCATCGTGAAGAGGCTCGCGTATCACTGCGCCGTAGTCGACGCCGCCCTGCGCCATTCCGCTGTTGTCGACGGCGATCTTTCGAAGATCGGTCACCTCGATCGACGGCAGGCGGCCGCCGCCCACCCGGTCAGGCAGCCGCACCAGCGTCGACTTCCCCGCTGTCACATTCGCCCAGCTCTCGAGGGAAGGCGTCGCGCTTCCCAGCACGGTTATCGCCCCCTCGTTGCGCGCGCGCACGATCGCGACCTCGCGGGCGTGATAGCGGGGCGTTTCCCCCTGCTTGTAGCTCGCCTCGTGCTCTTCGTCCACGATGATCGCGCCGAGATTCCGGAGGGGAGCAAAAACTGCTGATCGCGCCCCTACCACGATTCGCTTCTCCCCTCGCTTCAGCGCGAGCCATGCGTCGTATCGCTCGCCGTCGCTTAGCGCGGAATGCAGCACCGCGATCCGATCACCGAAGGCCGCGCGAAACCGGTCCACCGTCTGCGGGGTCAGCGCAATCTCGGGCACGAGCACTATTGCAGTGCGATCCCGGTCATCGACGATGCGGCGCAACAGCTCGATATATACGAGAGTCTTTCCACTCCCGGTGATTCCGTGCAGGAGAAAAACCTCTCCGGCGTTTGCGCTCGCCATCGTATCCACCGCCGCCTGTTGCGCCGCGGTGGGGGTCAGCCGATGGGCGGAGATCCCGCCGCGGGATGAGAATGGGTCGCGATCGACTTCTTCGGTCGAGATGATTATCAATCCGCGCTTCTCCAGTCCCTTGAGCACGGAAGACGACGCGTTCAGCTGCGACGTGAGAGTTTCGACGGTGCTAAGGCCTCCCAGCGACTCGAGGAGCTCGAACACGGCGCGCTGCTGCGGCGCGCGAGCGAATACTTTTTCCCGATGGAGCAGCGATGGCATATCGACGCCCAGTCGGACGATTCGCTGCGTTTTTCGGCGCGGGGTTGGATCCCGAGCGCCCGTGAGGGCCGCGGGCAGTGCCGTCCGCAGCGTGATCCCGAGCGGCACGACGTAGTACTCGGCCATCCACTTGCACACCTCGAGGAGCGAAGCGTCTACCGCGGGCACGGGGTCCGGCGAGCCTATCACCGCTTTCGGTTTTCGTTTGAGACCGGCTCCGCTGCTCGTGCCGACACAGATCCCCATCTCGCGCCGGTTCCTGAACGGCACGACCACCCGCGATCCAATCGCTACCGGATTCGGAAGTCCTTCCGGTACGGCGTAGGTGAATGTCTGGAAGAGAGGAAGCGGAAGCGCGACTTCTACCAGAGCGGGCGAGCTCTCATGCACTGACAAAGGCCGCACCGGCATCGAATCCCGGGCTCGGGATTGCTCCGAGTCCCGGCCCATCGCTCAGTCGCACCTGCCCGCCCTTTATCGTCGCCCCAGTGAAGGGGTCGCTCGACAGAAGCGCCGCGCCGTCGAAGTCGGCGAAGTCGAGGAGAGGCGACACCTGCGCGATGGCGGAGATGCCTAGCGAGCTCTCGATCATGCAGCCCGCCATCACCTGCATGTCGAGGGCGCGGGCCGCGTGCACCATGCGCATCGCCTCTCGCATGCTCCCGCACTTTGCGAGCTTGATGTTGATGCCGTCGACAGCGCCGGCGAGCTTCGCGATGTCGGCGGCGACGAGACACGATTCATCCGCGAAAACCGGTAGCTTGGACCGCTTGCGCACGAACCGAAGGCCGTCGATGTCGTTCGCCGGCACCGGCTGCTCCAGCATCTCGACGCCATGATCCGCCAGGAAGTCGCTCATTCGCACCGCCTGCTTCGCCGTCCACCCGGCATTTGCGTCGACACGAAGCCGCTTGTCCGGCCCGGCGTTCCGCACGATCCGCACGATCTCCTCGTCCCGGTCGGTACCCAGCTTGATCTTGAGGATGGGATATTCACGCGCTTCCCCGACGCGCCGCTCGAGCTCGCTGTTTTCGGCGATGCCGATCGTGAAGCTCGATTGCGGAGCCCGCGCTGGATCGAGACCCCACATCCTGTGGATGGGGAGCCCCATCCGCTTCCCGACGAGGTCGTGGAGGGCGGAGCTGACGGCGCTTTTGGCCGCGGCGTTTCCCCGGAGCAACCGGTCGAGCGCGGCTTCAGTGGATTCGAGTGAAAGCGGATCGGCGCCTTCGAGCAGGGGCTTGAACTGCGCGAGGGCGGCGATGACCGTGTCGACGGACTCGCCGTAATACTTGTTCGGCGCGGCTTCACCAAATCCCTCGAGCCCGTCGTCGTCAGTGAGCCGGACCAGGACGTTCCGGTGGTGCGCGTATCCACCGCGCGCAATCACGAAGGGGTGCTTGGGCTCGAGCTCAATTGTCTGGTGCGCCAGCTTCATCCAGCCGTCATCCGGCGCCGACCGCCGCGGCAGCGCGAGCGGTCCGTGCCATCCGGTATTCGAGTGGGGCTGATACTCCGGAAAGAAACCCGATCAGTGCGTCGGCGAGCGCGTTACCCCGGTCGTAGCGATTTCCGGGGTGCTTCTCCAGGCAGCGCATCACGATGGAAGCAAGCGCTGGAGGAATGCGTGAATCGACGACGTCAGGAGAGACCGCGATTTCAGTGACGTGTTTGTAGCTGATCGAGTAGCTGTCGGCGCCGTCGAACGGCGGGAATCCGAGCAGCGTCTCGTACATGACGACTCCGAGACCGTAGATGTCGCTGCGTCCGTCGAGCAGCTTGCCGCGCGCCTGCTCGGGTGACATGTAGTGCGGCGTGCCCATGACGTTGCCGCTGCCGGTCATGCGGCTCCTGAAATGGCCGGTAGCGATTCCGAAATCGGTGACGAGCGCGTTGTCATCCTCATCGAAGAGGATGTTATCGGGCTTGATGTCGCGGTGAACGAGGCCGCGACGGTGCGCGTAATCGAGGCCCGTCG
>JBDSRC010000131.1:0-3543 GCA_039929505.1 Gemmatimonadaceae bacterium | reverse complement strand
CGTACCGCACCGTGATCGGACCGGATGCGACAAAGAGTGAATCCTCGTCGTCGCGGATCTCGAGAGTATCGATCGTCACGCCGTTGAAGAACCCGCCGTGAATGCGGCCGATGTGAACTTTGCCCTTCACCCTGCCTGCCAGCATCGACGCGACCATCTGCCGCACCCGCTCCTGGCCGAAGCCGGTGTGCGTAACGCCGACGAAGCTCAGGCCCGCGATGATCAATAGCCCAACGAGGATTATGGCGCTCGCGATCGCGATGCGGAGACGGCGGGACATGGCTTAGAACGCCTGTCCGATCGCGAAGCTGAAAGTCAGCCGGCGGCGAAAGCTTTTGTCGGCGGCGGGCTTGAACGTCGAGGGACAGACGCCCGACGCCTGCGTGATGACTCTCCCTTCGGCCGTAGTGGTATCGGTGGCAGGGAGTGTGTTGCCGGGGCTCACGCAGACGAGCTGGCCGCCCTCGCGAGTCGCTTCGTAGTAGATCGGTCCAGCCGGACGGGAATAAGGATTGTAGCCGACCGCGGCGCGTATCGGGCCGACCGGTGAAAAAGCCGTGAGCTGGATACCCGGCGTAACCTTGACCTTGAGACTCCCGAGGCTGCCGCGATTCCAGACCTCACCCGCGTCGGTGAAGACCGTCCACTGCAGCAAGTCGGGCAGAAACGGACTCCGCAACCGCAGCTCGAGATTTGCCACGATCAGCGCGTTTCCGCCCACCGGAACGACTCGGCGGTAATCAATGGTCGTGTCCCGGAGGTAGCCCAGGGTATCCGGCGGCACCGGAGGAAACGCCCGGAATCCAGCGGGGTTGGCGATGTAAATGGCAGATCCCAATTCGTTCTGCGCGAACCCGCGCACGGTCGTCGGACCGCCGGCGTACAGCCTCTCCTGCGGCGGGACGAACCCGGTGGCGGCGCCGAATGTCCGGCCAAAAACAGTACCCCCGCGAAGGCGGAAGGCGAGAACGCTGCCGCCGCCAGAGCCGATGTAACGCGCGGCGTCACCAACGACCTTGTTGAACTGGAGATTGCGGTTCGAGAGAATCGCCGGCGACGAATGGCGCGCCTCGAACCGAATGACTGAACCGCGGGTCGGCGAGAGCAGGCTGTTCGAGTGATCACGTGTGACCGAAGCGCTCAGCACCGCCAGCCGCTGGGTCTCCTGGATCCGCCGCCGCTCCGCCTCCTCACACAGGTTGAACACCGCGCAGAAAAGAGCTGGTGATGCTTCGGTCCGCCCCAGGTCGAGCGAGTATGCCAGCGTTACCGGCGTTCTGGACAGTCCACGCCACGACAGCGATGCCACACCTCCTATCGCGGTCGTCCGGATGTAGGCGTTGTACTCCGATACGCGCTGGCTGTACACCGTGATGGTCGGGACGGTGCGGAGGCCGAAGAAAACCGGCTGCCGCAATGTCGCGCCAAGGTAGTAGTTGAGCCGATTGCTGAATTCGTCTTTCTTTGCGGCGGGGCAAAGATCTTCAACTCCGTTTAGCGGTCTGCCGATCCCGATCTTCGAAACGCGCGCGTTGATATCGAGCCGCCGCGCGCCACGCCCGAAATTGTAGTCGATGAACTCCCCGCTGGCGCGGAAGCAATCGAGCGTTCCATATCCGACTCCGACCCGGGCCGCGTGCATCGCCGCCTCGGCGAGAGTTGCGCTGAGGGTGATGAGCGAATCGTCAGGGCTGGACGCGGAGTCGGGCGTAATCGAGACGTGTTGGTAAGCCTCAGTCCGGTACAGCGCGCGCTGCGCATCGAGAATCTCGCTCTCGCGGAACAGCCGCCCCGAATCGAGGCCCATGATGCGGCGCACCGTCCTGGTTGGTATCTGTTGATCCTTGCCCTCGAGGGGCTTCACTTCGATGCTGATCGTTCCAATCCTCGTTCTCGGTCCCGGCGTGACCGTGAGTGTATCCCACGCCAGCAGGAGGCTGTCGCTCACGGTGAAGCTGTTTGCGGCATCCGCGCGCGGATAGCCGTTGTTGTGCAGGCGCTCGCGAATCGAATCGGCGGCCGCGTCCAGCGCGAAGCGGTCGAACCTCGCCCCCTCGCGAACCGGCAGATTGCGGGCGATCCGCTCTCTCTCCGGCACCGGCTCCAGGCCGCGAACGACGAACGACCTCGTGATGATCGGCGGCCCTTCGCTGATCTTGAACCTCAGCTCTACCGCGCCCGGGGCCAATTGCTTCACTACTGTATCGACCGTCACCTTGGGATACCCCCGACGACGGTAAAAGATTACCAGCCGGGCGCGGTCGTTAGGCAGCTCGAGCCTGTCCAGACAATGCTTGACAGTAAACGGAAGGTGGAGGTAACGGCGCGCCCACGCCGACGGCGTGTTGACTATCGTTTTCGCCAATTCGGCATCGGGAAACGCCGTGTTGCCCTCGAACTCAAGGCGCAGGACCTCGAGGTCACCTCGGTCGCAGCTAATGTCCTGGGCCCCGGCGGTACCGGCTGCTGCTAGAGTTCCGAGAAACGCGAGTGCGGTGGCCCCGAGCCGGACTCGGCGCTTCGGCGTCACTCTTTCAGCGCGCGGCTGGCTGGCGGCTGGCCCGGTGGCAGCTCCCGACCGTAGTGCGTTTGCGTCTCCGGCTCGCTCCGGCCGCCGAGCATCCGCTTCGGCGGATCTGTCGGCGCGCGCGCGCGCTCGCCCTGCGGAACGAGTGGCGTCCGTTGGATTAAGAGTTGCACAAGGTAGAAGCCGGCCAAACCCACTGCGACGCCGACACTGACGGCCGGCAGCAGGTCCTTGGCCCCAAGTTGGCGGCGATAATAGTATTCTGCGCTCACGATGAAGCCTCTACCCGGGAATGCGCGAAAGTTCTCGTAGTCTGACCCTTCATGTCAACCGGCCCAACACTCGTATGCGGCGACTTCTTCTCCTCGTAACACCAGCGATTCTTGCCTGCGGCGGCGGTGACGGCGGCTCGGGCCCGAATCGGACCACGATCATCGACTCGCGCGATACCTACGATCCGCGGTCAATGGACCCCGCCCTCTCCACCGATGTTCCAACGGGTCGAGCGGTCGCGTATCTGTTCGACGGCCTCACACGGTTCACTGCCGACGCCAGGATTGTTCCGGGGCTCGCGAAATCCTGGGACATCAGCCCCGATGGATTGACCTACACCTTCCATTTGCGTAACGGGGTGAAATTTCACGATGGCCGCCCCTTCGTGGCGAAGAACGTGATCGCCACCTTCCAGCGCGTTCTCGACCCTGCCACCAAGGGCGGACGCGGCTGGCCTTTATATCCAGTGAAGGGCGCCGAGGACTACGCGGCCGGACGGGCGACGACCATTGCGGGGCTGTCGAGCACCGATGATTCAACCGTGATGATCACCCTCAAGGAGCCGCTCGCGATATTCCCGAAGCTGCTCGCAATGCCGGTCGCCTCGATCGTTCCGGAGAATCCTGGTTCCGACTTCGGCCAGAAGCCCATCGGAACCGGACCGTGGAAGTTCGTCGAGTGGCGCCACGACGACTACCTCAAGTTCGCGAAGAACGCCGAGTACTTCGACGGCGCTCCGAAGA
>JBDSRC010000130.1:0-3068 GCA_039929505.1 Gemmatimonadaceae bacterium | reverse complement strand
GGGGTGCCACTTCCCGACGCGACCTGGGTCTTTTTCTTCGACATCGATGGGACGCTGGCCGATCTGGCGCCCACGCCGGCGGAGGTGCGTCTCGAGCACGATCTCCACCAGCTCATTCTCTCCCTGTACCGCGACTCCGGCGGCGCGCTGGCACTCATAAGTGGCAGGTCGATCGAAAGTGTCGACTCCATCTTCGGCGGAGCACATCTGCCCGTCGCAGGTCACCACGGCCTTGAGCGCCGCAACGCGGCGGGGGAGATTAGCCGCCACGATGCAACTTCAGAAAAGCTGTTGAACGCCCGCGCCCGTCTTTCCGCCGCTGTCGCGCGTCATGAAGGACTTACTCTGGAGGACAAGGGTTTGTCACTGGCCCTCCATTACCGCGCCGCCCCAGCCCTCGCATCATTCGCGCACCGCACTATGCGCGGCGTGCACGCGAAGATGGGACCGGAGTATGCAATTCTCACCGGTAAGCGAATCATCGAGCTCAAGCCAAGTGGAAAGGACAAGGGAGAAGCAGTGCGGGAATACATGGAAGAAGCGCCCTTCCGGGGGAGGCTGCCTGTCTTTGTCGGCGACGACCTGACCGACGAGCACGGGTTCGCCGTCGTCAACTCGCTCGGTGGCCACTCGATCAAGGTCGGTGCGGGCCGCACCGTCGCGCGTTGGCGCCTGCGCGATGTACGCGCGGTGCAAGCGTGGCTCGAACAGGGCAAGGCAGTCGGCGGAACACGCTGATGTCTCTCGACCTCGCGCTGATCGGAAACGGCACCATCGCGGCGCTGATCGATCCCGCCGGTGAGATCAAGTGGGGATGCTTCCCGCGCCTCGACGGCGATCCTGCCTTCTGTTCGATACTGGGCGGAACGGATGATGATCGCGCCGACGAGTTCGGGATGTTCTCCGTGGAGCTGGTCGATGCGGTGCGCACCGAGCAGTCGTACCTGGTCAACACGCCGATCCTGGTCACCCGTGCGTACGACGCCGAGGGAGGCGCGATCGAGATCTCTGATTTCGCGCCGAGGTTCCGCCAGTACGGCCGCGTGTTCTGCCCGATGATGCTGGTGAGGCAGGTGAGGCGGGTATCCGGTAATCCGCGCGTGCGAATAAAGCTGAGACCCGCGTGCAATTACGGCTGCGAGCGGCCGCGCACGACAACCGGAAGCAACCACATTCGCTACTACGGTGGAGAAGTCGTTTTGCGCCTGACCACCGACGCTTCGACTACCGCGGTCCTCGACGAGACTCCGTTTTTTATCGAGGACGGCGTCACCCTGCTGCTGGGTCCCGACGAAACCGTCAACGGCGCCGTCGCGGAGATCGGACGCCACTTCATCGACGAGACTGCGGCGCACTGGCGCGAATGGGTTCGGATGCTGGCGATCCCGTTCGAGTGGCAGGACGCGGTGATACGCGCCGCCATCACCCTGCAGCTCAACGTCTTCGAGGATACGGGCGCGATCGTCGCCGCGGTAACGACGTCCATCCCCGAAGCCCCCAATACGGTCCGGAACTGGGATTATCGCTACTGCTGGATTCGCGACGCCTACTTCGTCGTGAACGCGCTCAACCGGCTCGGCGCGACACGCACGATGGAGCGATACCTGGCGTTCATCCTCAACATTGTCGCCGCCGCGGAAGACGGGAAGCTCAAGCCGTTGTACGGAATCAATGGACGCTCGGCGCCCGACGAATACGTCGCGAAATGTCTGCCCGGATACCGCGGCATGGGCCCCGTGCGCATTGGGAATCAGGCGCACCGTCAGGTGCAGCACGATGTCTACGGCGCGGCGATCCTGGCGGCTCCGCACCTGTTCTTCGATCGCCGGCTCGTGCGCCGCGGCGACGACACGCTGTTCCCCCGACTCGAAGCTCTCGGCGAGCAGGCAGCGCTGCTGTTCGATCAGCCGGACGCGGGGATCTGGGAGCTGCGCGGAAAAATGCGCATCCACACCTTCTCGAGCGTGATGTGCTGGGCCGGCTGCGATCGACTCGCTCACATTGCGAAGCACCTGGGATTGTCGGCTCGCGCGACGTACTGGCACGCCCACGCCGACCGTATGCGCGCGGTGATCTACGAGCGATCATGGAACGAGAAGCTCGGCAGCTTCTCCGGGACGATGGACGGCGACACTCTCGATGCGGCGCTGCTCCGTCTCCACGAGCTCGGCTTCGTCACCGCCGACGATCCACGCTTCGTCGGCACCGTCGCCGCAATAGAGCGCGGCCTCAAGCGAGGCGATTTCATCTTCCGCTACACCGAGCAGGACGATTTCGGCGCGCCCGAAAACGCCTTCATTATCTGCACGTTCTGGTACATCAACGCCCTCGCGGCAATGGGCCGAAAGGACGAAGCGCGCACGCTGTTCGAGAAGGTGCTGGCCCACCGCAATCCGCATGGACTGCTCTCCGAAGACATCGATCCGAAAACCGGAGAGCTATGGGGGAATTTCGTCCAGACCTATAGCATGGTCGGGATCATCGACTCTGCGATCCGGTTGTCGAAGGACTGGGATGAGGTCTACTAACTGAGAACGGTGGTGCGACTGCTCAAGAGCGCACTCACAGGGGACCCAAGTCCTGAGTTAGCAGTCCTGAGTAATAGTTTTGAGTGGTTAACAGAAGACCGACAACTGAGAAACGTACTGACAACTATCACTCATTACTGTTGACTCAGGGCTTGGATTCCCTCAAGGCGCCCCAGTAGCCAGTGGTTGCGCTCCACGTGCGCGATACTCCCTGATCTTATCCGCGACATCACCTAACGTCCGCACGCTCTTCTGATCATCGCGCGTGAATTCCAGCTCGAACTCCTCCTCGACGGACATCATGAATACGACGAGATCGAGTGAGTCCACTCCGAGCTCCGCCAGCGAGCTCTCTGGATTTATGTCGGCATCCTCCCGGCGCAGTACATCGGCCGCGAGTATTTGAAGACGCCGCTCGATGCTATGCTCTTTCGCGTCCACGGCAACGAGCCTCGGCCCCGCCACTTTCTCGAAGCATGTGACGAACTCCGATAGCTCCCTGTAAACCTGTTCGTCGACGCGCTGGAACCTCGCCATCAT
>JBDSRC010000129.1:0-13972 GCA_039929505.1 Gemmatimonadaceae bacterium | reverse complement strand
GCTCTTCGGCGACAACGATGTACATCGCGAGCAGCGTCGCGGCGGTTGCATTGATCGTCATCGATGTCGAGACCTTGTCGAGCGGAATCCCATCGAGCAGCACGTGCATGTCCTCGACGCTGTCTATCGCGACTCCGGCGCGACCCACTTCGCCGAGCGCGCGACTCGAGTCAGAGTCGAGCCCCATTTGAGTCGGCAGGTCGAATGCGACGGAGAGTCCGGTCTGCCCCGCCTCGAGCAACAGCTTGAAGCGCTCGTTGGTTCCAGCAGCGCTGCCGAACCCGGCGTACTGACGCATCGTCCAGAGCCGGCCGCGATACATCGTCCGCTGTATGCCGCGGGTGTAGGGGAATTCGCCGGGATCGCCGAGATCCCTCGTGTATTCGACGGCGCCATCTGCCGGGCGATAGACCGTGTTCAGAGGAATGCCGGACGGCGAGAGTTTCTTCTTCTCGCCCGGCTCGCGCTCGCTCACGGGCGCCGGCTGCCGCGCCGGCTTCCGTTCACGCGCCGACTGACCCTACCGCCGTTCGCGCGCTCGCATCGTGCGGAGATCCACCGAGCATGGAGCGGGCGGCGTCAACGTCGTTCTTGCTGCCGATAAAGAGGGGCGTCCGCTGGTGCAGCTCGGTGGGCTGAATATCCTGGATCGGCTGCGTTCCGTCCGTCGCCGCCCCGCCTGCCTGCTCGACGATGAACGCGAGCGGATTGGCTTCGTAGAGAAGCCTCAGCTTGCCGCGCTTGTTCCTCTTGTTGGCGGGATAGGCGAACAGCCCTCCGCCGAGAAGGTTGCGGTGGAAGTCCGCGACCAGCGAGCCGACGTACCGCGTGCTCATCGGCTGACGTCCGCCTTCCTGCCCGCGGTAATAGCGCATGAGAGCCTGGACTTCGGGCTCCCACTGTCCGTGATACGAGTCGTTCACGGAGAGGTATCTCCCGACGGCCGGAGTACGAATGTTCGGGTGGGAGAGCAGAAATTCGCCAAGTGATGGATCCAGAGTAAAGCCATGCGCGCCCTGCCCCGTCGTATAGACCATCATGGTGCTCGAGCCGTATATCACGTATCCGGCCGCGACCTGACGGCGGCCCGGCTGCAGCATGTCCTCCATTTCGCCACGGCTGCCGCGGGTGATCTTCTTTACAACCGAGAAGATCGTTCCGACGGGCACGTTCACGTCGATGTTGGAGGAGCCGTCGAGCGGATCGAAAAGCAGGCAATACTTTCCGCAGCGAAAGTGTTCCGGGATGTCGATGATGTCGGGCTCTTCCTCGGACGCCATGGCGCAGAGACGGCCCCCGTGGTCGACTGCCTTCACGATGATCTCGTTCGCGAGCACATCGAGCTTCTGCTGCGTTTCGCCCTGAACGTTTTCGAGGTCGGTGGCACCCAGGATGTCGGCGAGCCCCGCGCTTCGGACCTTGTTGGCGATCATCTTGGCGGCGAGGCCGAGATCATAGAGCAGCCCCGACAGCTCACCCGTTGCTTCGGGGTGGAGCTTCTCCTGCTCGATGATGAATCGCTCGATCGTGACGACCGAGGTCGCGGTGTGCTTTACCACTTCAGGTTTCCTTGCCGGCGGTATGGGCCCGGAGCGCGGAATACCGGCGAGCATCTACTTCGTAGGCATTACGCGCGTAGCCGTGCCGAAGGGACTGCCAGAGGTAGCGGACCGGGAAGGTCCTTTCGCCGAGAAATTGATGCACGTGACGCAGCTCGTGCAAGAGCAGCGAAGCGCTGAGAGGTGCGGCCGGGGAAAGGAAGACGGTGCGGCGGAGCGTAATGGCATCAACGGTAGGGAGTCCGAGTGCCCAGCCACCGATCCGTACAGGCAATCCGCCGCGCCGGTATCTCGCTTCGGCGAGCTCCGGGTAGCGCGCCTTCAGCTTGGCCGGCAGCTCGAACGGCCTTCCAATAAGAGTATCGGCTATTCTCGATCCAATTCCCATTTCTCTCCCCCTGCTTCGAGCTCGAGGCGCGAGCCGTTCGTGCGCGCCACGACGGTACCCTGCTGATCCGTCCGGTATATCTCCGCCCCGGCATTCAGGAGCGCGCGAAGGACGTCCTTGCTTGGATGTCCGTACTTGTTGCGGGCACCCACAGAGATAATCGCCGCACGCGGGCTCACCGCCGCAAGAAACGCGTCGCTCGAGCTGGTGGAGCTGCCGTGATGGGCCACCTTGAGCACGTCAGCACGCAGCCCGGCCGGATACGTCCGCAACAGCCACTCTTCTTCCTCCAACTCCGCGTCTCCAACAAGCAGAAACCGCACCACGCCGTACTCGATCATCGTGACGGTGCTCGCCAGATTGGGATCGGTGAGACCTGCCGTCCACGCCGAGTCCGGCGCGAGGAACCAGATCCTCACGCCGTCGATCGTCATCGCGTCCCCGGGGTGCACCCTCCGCCATTCGATTCCCTCACTACGCGCTGTCGCCAGCGACGCAATGTAGGCCACGGAGCCGCCGGCGAAAGCAGCATCCCAGTATGTAGGGGGCTCCAGCTCCGCGAGAACGCTCGCCGCGCCGCCGACGTGATCGGTGTGCGGATGCGAGAGTACGAAGGCCTCGAGCGCTCCTCGGTACCGCCTGAGATATGGCAGGATGGTCGTGCGACCGGCGTCACCTCCATCCCACGCCGGACCCGCGTCGAGCAATACCCATCGGCCGCGCGGAGTTCGCAGCAACGCGGCGTCGCCCTGCCCAACGTCCAGAACGTGGAGCTCTGCTTCCCCGCTGGCGAAGACGGGGAGCACCGGCGCGTGGACCATTAGCGAGAGCGTGGCGACCGCGACGAGCGCGGGACGCGCGGGAAACCGACCCACACACGCCACCACGATTGCTCCCGCCGCGATCGCTGCCAGCCCGGCCGTCATCCAGGTCGCATGCACCGCGGTGGACGCGCCTGGAATGGAAGCGGCAGAGGCCGCGATTTGATCGAAGGCGACGAGAAGAGGGTGAGCCGCCTGCGCGCAAAACCGCGCGAGCCCTTCCGCTGGCGCGACAAGCAATGCGAGGAAGAGCATTGGCTGCGCGAGACCAATCACTGGCGCTGCTAAAAGATTTGAGACAGGTGCGATAAAGCTGATCTGGCCGAACCTGTACGCGACCAGCGGCGCGGTAACGGCACACGCAACGAGTGACATGGCGAGCTCCCTGGACAGATACAGGCGCCACCCACTCAAGTCACCGAGGTAGCGGCGCGAAGCCGCGCCTCCCGCGATCAGGCCGCACATGCCAAGCACGCTGAGCTGGTAGCCAAGATCAACTACGGTTCTCGGATCGACGAGCGGCGCGAACGCACCCAGCGCGAGCGCCGCCCACGGCGACGTGGGCCGCTGCGCCAGGCGCGACGCCATCGCCACTCCAAGCATGGCGGCAGACCTCAGTGCGGGTGCCGGCGCCCCGATGATCGCGACGTAGACAGCGGTGCTCACGAATGCAGAGAGAAGTGCGGCGCGGCGTGATAGTCGGGCAACCTGAAACAGCAGCTCCATCGCCGAGGCGATCACGGCAACGTGCAACCCGGAGATCGACAGCATGTGTACGAGCCCGGCCGCGGCATAGCGGTCTCGCATCGCGGTGGGTATCTCGCGCTGATCGGCAATCAGGAGCGCACGCGCGATTCCCGCGTCTTCGCCAAACACCCTGTCGATCTTTCTCGCCGCGTGAGCGCGAATCATCGGCATCAGATCGGCATCGCTGGCTTTCGGCGGTCGGGCGTGAAACGACGCCGGTTGCGGCGACAGCGCGGCGATCGCCACTCCCGTAGCGAATACCACCGCCAGAGAGGCGCGGTCAATTCGCCGAGCCAGGGCGGCGTACGCAAGCGAACCGGCCAGGACCGCGAGGCCAACCCAGACGAGTGAGTGAAATCCCGCCAGGAGTCCCGCGGCATAGGCGACGTAAGCCGCGGCAATGAGGGGCAGCGCGCCTCCGGTTCGTGTACCGGTGGACGCTAGCGAACAGGAACCAACTCGCGGAGATCATTCCGCGAGCCGCGCAACCAATCGCTGGCTAGACGGCCATGGGGAGGGGGGAGCGCTGACTCATCACTTTTCCGGTGAACGTGAATCCCGTGGTGCCCGTGAGCTCCACCATCAGATATTTCCCAATCAGCGACGCGTCGCCGGGGATCATCACCGTCTTGAAATCGCGCGTGCGCGTTTGCATCAGTCCCCCCCGGCGCGCTGTCTTCTCCACGAGCACCTCACGGCGCTCGCCGAGCAGTCCCAGGTTGCGCAGGCGGTTGCCGCCCCGAATCGTGGAAATGAGTCGCGCGAGCCGCTCGCTGGCGACTTCGTCCGGCACCGTCTCGCTCTCGGGAAAGCGTGTGGCGGGCGTCCCGTCACGCGGCGAGAACTTGAAGGTGTAGGCATCATCGAATCCCACGGCTTCCACGACCGAGAGAGTGTCGGCAAAATCTTCCTCCGTCTCCCCCGGAAAGCCCACGATGATATCAGTGGTAAGCGCGACGTTCGGAATCGAAGCCCGGATCTCTTCCACACATTCGAGATAGCGCTCCCTCGAATAGCGGCGCAGCATGCGCTTAAGCGTTCGGTTCGACCCCGACTGCATCGGAAGGTGAACGTGCTCGCACACACTCTCGGTCTCCGCCATGGCGGCGATCACCGCGGGCGTAAAATCATTCGGATGCGGACTGGTAAAGCGGAGCCGTTTCACCCCGGGGAGATTGCCAACGGTGCGCAGCAGCCGCGCGAAATCGTTCTCTCCGTCGAAGTACGAGTTGACCGTCTGGCCGAGCAGCACGATCTCGGAGATCCCCGATGCGACCACTGCCTCGCTCTCGCGAACGACCTCCGCGAGGCGCCGACTTCGTTCGGGACCACGCGTAGTCGGAACGATGCAATAGGTGCATTTGTAGTCACATCCGCGCTGCACCGGGATCCACGCCTTTACACCCTCGAACCGACGCGGCGTAAAATCCTCATAGTGCTCCTCGAGGTCGAATTCGACGGCGGTGCTGCGCACGCCGCGTCGTGCACTCTCAATGAGCGACGGAAGGTCGCGATAACCATCGGGACCGATGACGAGGCTGACGTGGCTCGCGCGATCAAGCAGCTGCTGCCCGAGCCGCTGGGCCATGCACCCGGTAACACCGAGAATCGCATCGCTCTTCATCCTGCTCTTCATCTCCCCGAGGCGGCCCACCACGCGCTGCTCGGCGTGCTCCCGGATCGCGCAGGTATTGATGAGGATGACATCCGCGAAATCGGGCTCGGTCACCGATTCGTAGCCCGCCTCGATCAGCTTCCCGAGCATCAGCTCGCTATCACTGACATTCATCTGGCAGCCGTAGGTCTCAATGTAGACCGTCGCTCGGGGAGCGATTATCATCACGAGCTCCGAGACGCGTGCGACTCGTTTGCGGCGGGGTCGGTCGGCAGCTCGATGTAGAACGAGCTCCCCTTCCCCTCCGTGCTCCGCAACCAGATGCGCCCGCCGTGACGCTCGACGACGAGCTTGCAGAACGTAAGCCCGAGACCCGAGCTGCGGGTGCGCGGCGACCGCGGCATCTCCACCTGGCCGAATTTCCTGAAGATCAGGTCGTGGTATTCCGGCGGAATTCCGGGGCCGTTGTCACTCACCGTGAACAGCACACCCGCACCGGAACGGCGCGCGCTCAGCTCCAGATGAACCGGATGCGACGAGTGCGTCACCGCGTTCTGGATGAGGTTCGAGAAAACCCTCTTGATGAGACCCTTGTCGCCGCGAAAGACAGGAGCGTCGTCCGCGACTGAGATCGAGGTCGTCGTTCCCTCCTGGGTGAACCGATGGGCCCACTCGTAAACGAGCTCGGCGAGGAGCGCCGGAGGAGCGATCGGCTCGAGAGAGACTGTGATTGTGGCGTCCTCGATCCGCGCCACTTCGAGGATGTCGTCGATAAGGCCCAGCAGATCTTCCGATTTCGTCTCGGCGTCGGCGATCGCTCCCTTCTGTGTCGTCGTCACCTCCCCGAAGTCGCCGTCGGCCAGCATTTCCAGGGTTGCGAGCACGGAGGTGAGCGGCGTCTTCAAGTCGTGCACGATCATCTTCATGAGGTCGTCGCGGACTTTCTCGAGCTCCCGCAGCTTGCGCAAACTGTCTTCGAGAGCGTCGGTCGCCGCCTTGAGCTTGAGCAGGCTCCGCACGCGGGCGCCAAGCACGAGGCGGTTGTGAGGCTTGGTGAGAAAATCATCGCCGCCCGCTTCGATCCCGCGCACACGGTCGTTGGTGTCGTTGAGCGCGGTGACGAAAATCACCGGGATGCGGGCAGTGCGCGGATCACGCTTGATGCGCCGGCACACCTCGAACCCGGTCGAGCGATCGTCAACCCCCAGATCACCGGGCGGCATCGAAACGTCGAGAATGCAGAGATCCGGATGTTGCTCGAAGGCGGCAGCTACCGCGGAGGGACCATCGACTGCCGTGATCGTTTCGTAGCCGAGGCTGCTGAGCTGGTCGAGCAGCAGCTCGACGTTGGCCGGGATGTCGTCGGCTACGAGTATGAGCTCGCCGTTCGAATTACCGGCATCGGCCATATCAGGGAGAGACCCTGAGCCCAAAGCTGAGGATGAGCCCGCGCTCCTCGATCCCACCGGAAGCGGAGCGCATCGCGCGCTGAGCCGAGAAATCAAAGGTTGCGCGGTTCCGCGTAAGCGGAATTCCGAAGCCGGCCATGAATGCCGTTTCGGACACCTCCTCGCCATTCTGCCCGAACGGGAGCGTTCTACGGCGGCCGCCCGCGCGTAAGGTCACGATCCGCTGCATTATCCTGGGACCCGATGCTTCGGCGCCGACGCTCACGTCCCAACCATCGAAGGCTTCCGCGCTGCCAGAGAGACCGGCGAGCGAGCTCCACCTCTCGTGTGAGAGGCGAGCCGACAGCGTCGCACCCGTGATGCCCTCATAGGTGATTCCCGCACTGATGCGATCGGGCACATTTGCCGTGCCGAGCGCGGTGTCACCTGATTCGGCCCGCATCTCGCCACCCTTTCGTGCGGAGAGCGCAAAGCCAACTACGCGCGAGGGGAAAAAGTTGACGCCGACCGAGCCGGCAAACCCGGAATAGCTCACGAGCGACGTCTGGGTGTTGCTGGTGTTCCTGACGCTGTCAGAAAAAATCTGGTTCAGCGTCACGCGATTCCGGCCCGTAAACAGGTGCCCGGCGACGCCGAGTCGGATCTTCGGATTGCCCGCCCACGACAGACCCAGCCGGAGATCGTTGATTGCACCGAGTACGCGGAGTCGCTCGGTGACCGTCACGATATCGGTCGGTCCTCCAACCACTTCCTGTCGCTCGGATCTGGTTTCGAACGACCGGTCGAGAAAAGTCGACGCTCCAAAGCCCGCTGTCCACGTCCCGCCCATCGGAATCACCGCGCCGAACATCGGGAAGCGAGCGGTGGTAGTCGTTGCCGTGCCCGACCCGGCCGTGACTTTACGGAATTCCGGAGCATACTGGAGAAACAGAGACGTCGTCCCCACGGCCGCGAGGGACGCCGGATTTATGGGGCTGAGCGGGTCGAAGTCCGCGGTGGACCCGCCCGAGCCTTCCGCGCGCGTGCTGATCTGTCCCGGAGCGAAGCCGAGGCCCTGGAGGCTCAGAGCGCCCTGCGCAGCCATCGGCGAAGCGACGACCGACAGCGCGAGCACGACGATCAGAGATCTTAGCACTAAGGCAGCCCCAGTGGCACTTGGTTGGTGTAGCTGATGCGGAGCCGCGGTCTAAGGGCCGGCCCGGCTTCGAGCGAGTAAAAGCGAATCTGTAGCGGCGACGTTCCCTCGTCGCGGACGCGGAGTACGATCGCGCGTGGAGTTTCAGACGCCTTGAGCGCCCGCCACACCGTGAAAGCCGATGCCACTTCCACCAGTGTAAGCCCGCCATCGCCCGGCCGCGATCTCAGCGTGTCGATCCCGAGGCCGGTGACTATCTGCGCTGCCTTCGTTGGATCGGTCACTGCCGCGCCGGCGAGTACCAGCTGCGGAACCACATAGACCGTATCCGTCGGATCGAGGAGCGGGTTGGGTATCTGGGTTAGCAGCAGCGTTGCACGGATGATGGTGGAAGAATCGAGAATGCTCGATGGGATATCAAATCGGAAATACACGCGGCGGGGCGGGATGCCTCCGACGTTCAGATCGGTGGGATTCCCCTCGGGCGGCTTTCGCGCAAACACCGTGTAGTCGCCGAGGTTTTCCTTGACGATGGCGTCGTCAGTCGGGGTCTGCGAATACGGCCCGATCACGAAAGCCTGAACTGTCGTATCCGCCGAGACCCGGAAGCGCACTCGCGTGGGAGCGCCCGATTCCTCGGACGAAAAGACAATTTGAGACGACCCCGTGCTGACCGCGCGCAGCCCGAAGCGCATCCGCGCGCCGGTTTGCACTTTCGCCAGCACGTGAGAATTCGGGAGCAGGTACTCGATCGAATCCTTCAGCTGGGCGCGGGTGAACGTCTGTGCGCCGATAAACCGATCCGGCCGGAAAAGCGCGAGTACCGCCGCCGTCGAAGTATCACTCGCGGTGGTATCGACGTCGTAAGCTTCGATGGTGACGGGATCGGTACCCTTGATGGAAAGGGTGTCGATCAAGAATCGCAGCGACGCGCTGTCGACGAGGGTAATCGCCTTCGCCGTGTCGGTTCCCTCCCGAAATGTCAGCGGCAGTGAATCGAACCGGATGATAATGCGCGCATCGAGCGTGTCACCGCGCGTCGCGAGCAGGAGCCGCGGCTCAGCGCCAAGCCCTGAGAACGACAGCACCGCGGTATCGAGCGCTACAGCATCGATTGTGATGTTCTGCACCGCTCCGCCCAGGGGCGGACACAGCACTCCACAAACTCCCGAGCTATCGAGCTTTTCGGTGCACGCGCCAACAATCAACATCGCCGATGCGGCGGAGATCAGTCGTAACGATATGGGCCAGGCCTTCACTTACATCCTTCCACGTGATGGGTTGAGCACGAACGCATTGGGTAGCAGGTCTTCCAGCGCCCACGTCGCTTCCTTTCCGTCCCGGGTGTAGCTCGAGACGGTTATGTTGGGCGCGAATTCGCTGAGGACCTGCCGACAGGTACCGCAGGGAGGCGTCGGCTCGCTGTCCTCCGTCGCGATCGCAATCTCATCGAACTTGGTAAGTCCTTGTGAGACAGCAGAAGCAACGGCAAGGGTTTCCGCGCAAATCGCCAGCCCGAAAACCGAATTCTCGATGTTGCAGCCGGTCACGAGCGTCCCGTCAGCCGTCAGCAGCGCCGCCCCGACCCTGAAGTTGGAGTATGGCGCATAGGCGCGCTCCATCGCGCTGAGTGCGGCCTCCCGAAGGGAGGCTTTGGACCGCTTGGCTCCTGCAGCCATCAGACTACCAGCTCAGGCAGAAACGAAGTGCCGCGGCCGCGGAAGGTGATTCCGAACCACTCAGCGATCGTCGCGCCCAGATCCGAGAACGTCTCACGCTCGCCGAGATCGCCCGGGACAACCCTAAGCCCGCCCGCCAGCAGCGGAACGATTTCTCGGGCGTGGTCAGTCGATGGCGTGGTCGGGTCGTTGCCGTGGTCGGCGGTGATGAACAGCAGGTCTTCCTCTTTGAGATGCGATGTAATGGAGGGGAGCGCGGCGTCGAACTCGCGCAACGCACCATAGAACCCCGGAACGTCGTTCCGGTGGCCGAACAATTGGTCGAAATCTACTAGGTTGGCGAAGAGTAACCCACTTTCGGAAGAGGAAAGCCACTGCGTGATGCGCCTGATTCCTTCGGCGTTGGAGGCGGTATGCTGGGCGCTGATCGATCGCCCTCCGAACAGATCGTCGACCTTTCCTACACCAGCGCGCGCGATTCCTCCCGCGCGGAGCGCGTCGAGCAGGGTTTCGGAACCAGGCTCGATCGAATAGTCCCTTCGATTCGCTGTGCGCTCAAAGCTGCCGGACGCGCCCGTGAACGGCCGGGCGATGACGCGCGATACGTCGTACGGCGGCTTTAGAATTTCCCTCGCGATCCGGCACCCCTCATACAGCTCCGCGAGCGGGACCACTTCCTCGTGCGCGGCAATCTGAAAAACTGAATCGGCCGACGTGTAGACAATCCACGCTCCGCTCTTCACGTGTTCGTCACCGTAGTGCTCTATCACCGCCGTCCCGCTCGCGACCACGTTGGCGATCACTCCGCGTCCGGTTGCTCGCGAAAACTCTTCGATCACCGCTCGTGGAAAGCCGGTCGGAAAAGTCGGGAACGGTCGCTCCAGATGAATGCCCGCGATCTCCCAGTGCCCGGCCGTGCTGTCCTTTCCGGCGGAAGCGGGGCGCATGCTGCCCCACGCGCCCTCCGCGTCGCCGCGCCTGCGGACTCCCGCCAGGTCCTTGATGTTGCCGAGTCCGAACTGCTCCAGGCGCGGCAGCGCGAGGCCGCCACATTCTCGCGCAACATTTCCTAGCGTATCACTACCGACATCACCGTAGGAGGCCGCATCCGGCGCCGCGCCGATGCCCACGCCGTCGAGGATGATGATCGCCGCGCGCTTCACGCCTGAGCCTCGGCGTAGATTCGCTCGGCGCGTGATCTGAGCCCGGTGAGAAGCTCGTACGGCGACATCGTCGCGACTTCGGCGACGCGCTCGACCGTCAGGAGCGAATTGGAGCTGCGGCCAATCAGCGTAGCCACATCACCCACTTCGCACTTCACCGTCGTGACATCTATCATCGTCATGTCCATCGTCACCCTCCCCGCGATCGGAGCGAGCGTGTCGCCGACCAGGGCCGACCCGACCCCGCTCAGCGATCGCGGATATCCATCGGCATAGCCGATCGCCAATGTCGCGATCCGAGTCGGGCGCGTCACGCGGAGGGTCGCGTCATAGCTCACCGTCTCACCAGCCTCGAGGCGGCGTATCTCGACGATGGGCGCTCGCACATTCACGACGGGTTCCGGCTGAACCCGCGCATGCTGGCCGCTGCCGACACCGTATAGAAAAATCCCGGGCCGAATGAGGTCCCACTCGCTTCGTTCTCTCCGCGCGATAGCGGCGCTGTTGTCGGTATGCAGGTAACGCGGCCGAGAAGGCAGCGCGGCAATCGCCTGGCGGAAACGCTGTTCCTGATCCTTCAGAGTAAGGTCGTCGAGCTCGGCGGAGTGAAAGTGTGTGAACGCTCCCTGCGGAGTCATGCGGCCGGCGGCATCGACAACAGTTCCGATCTCGCGCCACGGTACGCCTGCCCTGCTCATGCCCGTGTCGATCGCGAGGTGCCACGCCCCGCCACCCGAGTGTCGCCAGGCATCGATCTCCTCGGCAAAACCAAGTGTCGGCGTCAGCTTCGCCGCACGGATGCCCGCCAGATCGCCACCGAGAACGGGAGTGAACACGACCACAGGGCGTTTTACGCCCCAGCTCCGGAGCTCCTCGCCTTCCCGTACCGACGCGACTCCATAACCCCACGGCTCGAGCGGCTCGAGGGCGCGGACCGCGGCTTCGGCGCCGACTCCGTACGCGTCGGCCTTTATCATCGGCAGGAGTGGAACGCCCGCGCGACGCGCCAGCGCTGCTCCATTACGCTGCAACGCGCCCAGATCGATCTCGACCCGGGCGCGAGTGATCACACGCTGCATTGACGCTTCATTTACGGTTCAGGTAGTATACGCCCGGCACCACGCGCCTTCAAGAAATTCGCTTCCCCAACGCGATCCAATGGAAAAGAACATTGCTCTCGACGACACGCTCGCGCTCATGCGTGACCTCCGTCGCCGCTGCGAATGGGATGCTGCGCAGACCCACGAATCGCTCCGGCCTTACCTCCTGGAGGAGGCGCATGAGCTGGACGATGCGATCCGGCTCGGTGACGACAGGCTGATGCGGGAAGAGCTCGGCGACCTACTGCTGCAGGTACTCTTTCATTCAGTGCTGGCGGAGGAGAGGCAGGCGTTCTCGCTGCACGATGTCGCTGAAGGACTGATAACGAAGATGCAGGCGCGACACCCACACCTGTACGGCGAGTCAGAGCGGGAGCCGTGGGAGCGAATGAAGTCGAAGCAGCGCCGGAGCATCGGCGACGGGCTGCCGCCAGCGCTCCCCGGGCTTCACCGCGCGCACCGGCTCCAGGACCGCGCTGCCGGCGTCGGATTCGATTGGCCTGACGTCGCCGGGCCCGCTGCGAAAGTGGAGGAGGAGCTGGACGAAGTGAGGACGGAGCTTCGCGAATCACCGCTACCGCCATCGTCCGATGCACCACCGGTGTTCGACGGGCGGCACTACCGGCTGGAGGCTGAGCTCGGAGATCTGCTGTTCGCCGTTGTGAACCTCTGCCGAAAAGCGGGCGTCCACGCGTCCATCGCGCTGGACAAGGCGAATGCCAAGTTCGAGCGGCGCTTCAGGCGAATGGAGCAACTGGCTGGCGAGCGAAACATTGACGTGACGAGCTCGGGACTCGATCTGCTCGACGCGCTATGGGACGAAGCAAAGCGTGAGGAGGGCACTGGCGGTTAGCGCTACGGCAACGCCATCGGCGGCGGTGCGGTACGCTCCGTGCAACGTGACCCGAAAAATTCCTCTCGCGAACGGAGACTTTGGGTGAGTAAACTTCTGCGCGGCCTCGCTGCCGGCTACGGCGCCAAGAAACTCGGTGGCGGCTGCTTCAGCACAGTCCTGATCTTCATCGTGTTGTGGTTTATCCTGGGCTACTTCGGAATCTTCAGCTAGGAGCTCCGGAGCTAGGAGCTCCGGAGCTAGGAGCTCCGGGCGGGAGCGACCGCTCGAGCGCGAGCGCGCGCGCTTCCAGAGCGGCGGCCGCGGACTCATCGCCCGACTTGCGTCGCGCCGCCGCCTGAACGCGGATCAGATCGGCCCAAAGCTCGATGCGTCGTGGATCCGCGACCAGTGAGGCAGCGGACAGCGGATCGAGCGACGACAGCAGCTGATAACGCGGCCCGAGCAGCTCGCCAATCGCCGCATCCGCTTGTCGCTCCACTTCGCCGGCGGACGCTTCGCCGGTCAGCGCCTCGCGCAGGCGGCGCAACGCTTCCGCCGCCTGGCGAATAAGTCTCAGCAGGTAGTCTTCGCGCTGAGAAGGCATGTGTCGGTAGGTGTAGTGCTCTGCTAGGGCCGAAGACGATTCATCGTCCGGGGAAACGCGATCGCTTCTCTGATGTGGTGGATCCCGCAGATCCAGCCCACCGTGCGCTCGAGCCCGAGTCCGAACCCCGAGTGCACGAACGTCCCGTATTTCCGCAGGTCGAGATACCAGTTGTAGGCCGCGACCGGCAGCCCTTCCTCACCGATGCGAGCAAGGAGCTTGTCGTAGTCGTCCTCTCGCTGCGAGCCGCCGATGATCTCTCCGTAGCCCTCGGGAGCGAGGCAGTCGTCGCACAGCACGGTGCGAGGATCGGCGGGATTCTCCTTCATGTAAAATGCTTTTGCTTCCTTCGGGTAGTTGACGATGAAGATCGGGCGATCGTGGTCAGCGACGAGAAGCGCTTCATCCTCGGCCCCCAGATCTTCTCCCCATTTCACCGAGCTTCCTTTCCCCTGAAGAATTGTCACGGCGTCGCCGTAATCGATTCGGGGAAATGGTGGCTTGACTGACTCGAGCCTGGAGACATCGCGTTCGAGCTCGGCGAGCTCCGGACGGCGCCGCTCGAGACAGCGCGCGACGACATACGAGACGAACTCTTCCTGCAGCCGCATGTTGTCGTTCGAGTCGTTGAACGCCACTTCAGGCTCGACCATCCAGAACTCGGTCAGATGTCGCCGCGTCTTTGATTTCTCCGCTCGAAACGTCGGCCCGAAGCAATAGATCTTGCCGAGGGCGGCAGCGGCCGCTTCTCCGTAGAGCTGACCGGTCTGGGCGAGGTATGCCGTCCCCTCGTCGAAATACTCCGTCGCGAAAAGTCCGCTCCGCTCCCCGATCGCGGCGGTAAGAATCGGCGTGTCGACGAGGGTGAAGTCGCGCTCATAGAAAAAATCGCGGATCGCCTGCTCCACCTCGTGTCG
>JBDSRC010000128.1:0-4073 GCA_039929505.1 Gemmatimonadaceae bacterium | reverse complement strand
TCTCGTGCAGCGTTTCGCCGGCGATGCACGGCGACGTGCTCGCGCTCGTAGAGGGCGGATACAATGGGCCCGAGATCATGGCCGCGTTCCAGTCCGTCTACGGCGAGCGGGTGCTGATGGCTCCGGTCAAGAGCGGCTTCAACCTCCTCGGCTACGGAATGCCGTTCATTGCGCTCGGAGCAGGCGCGGTGGTGATTGCGGTACTGTTGCGGAGGTGGAAGCGTCGCGCCCCGGCGGTGGAGTTTGCCCCCTCCGCCACCAACCACGTAGCTACCAGCGACGAGCTCGCACGACTGGAGAAGGCGATGAGGAGCGACGCGTGACCGCACTTCTTATCGGTACGGCCCTCGCCGTCGCTTCCCTCTGCTATGTGCTCTACCCACTCCTCCGTCCCAACGCGCTGGCGGTTCCTCTGCCATCGAGGCCGGGAGATGAGAGATCAAGCTCAGCCGTAGATGCCCTTCGCGAGCTCGAATTTGACCGCCAGACGGGCAAGATCTCGGACGACGATTATGGGCCGCTCAAGGCCAGGTATACCGAAGAGGCACTTACGGTTATGCGGGCGGTGGATGCGGGGGCAAAGTCCTGCCCGAGCTGCGGGCCGCGGCCCGAAGGTAACGCGGAGTTCTGCTCCAACTGTGGGACCCGGCTCGAGTCCAGCGACTAGCCCAGCGTAGACGGCAGAGCCCCGTAACCCGCGGCTGCTATTGACCTTTGGCCAGTTTGACCCAACTATGGAATGTGTGCCTTGTCGCGTGCCTTGGCCGTCGCGGCACGCTCCTAGCCAATGAAGGACCCAAGGCTCCCAAAAATACGCTCGAATCTGAGGGATGATGCCGCAGCCGAATCGGCTTGAGCTCGCTTACGATAACGCCCCGCGCCAGCCGCGGCCGGAGCCTCGGCGAGATCCCGCCGTTGCCCGCACGATAGCGGTGCTCGATCTCGCCTTCGGACCTTCTGCTGAGCGCAATTACGACATCAGGCTCTGGGATGGTACCGTCCAGCGCGGCGGCCAGCTGCCCGCCGCTGATTTCTCGTTTTTCTTCACCCGCCGGGGCGCGCTGCGCCGCATGCTGCTGCCGCCCTCAGAGCTCACGATCGTCGAAGCAATAATTTCGGGCGACGTTGAGATCGAGGGCAATATGGAATCCTCGATGGGAGTTTCCGACGACATCGGAAGGAACGTGCAATCCGCCGGTGGAATCGCGAAGCTGCTCCCCGCCGTCCTCGCGCTCCCGAAGGACGACGAAGCGCCGCCCCTCGACGAGAGTCGCTATACCCGTGGCCTGCGGCTGCTGACTCCACGTCGCAAGAGCACCGAGTCCGAGATCCGGTTCCATTACGATGTCGGCAACGATTTTTACGCGTTGTGGCTCGACAAGCGGATGCTCTACACCTGCGCCTACTATAAGAAGGAGACGGACGACCTCGCGACGGCGCAGCTCAATAAGCTAGACCACATCTGCCGCAAGCTCCGGCTCGAGCCCGGAGACCGCTACCTCGATATCGGTTGCGGGTGGGGCGGATTGGTGATGCACGCCGTCGAGAAGTACGGGGTGATCGGTACCGGCGTCACGCTGAGCGCCGCCCAGGCAGAATGGGCGCAGCAGAGGATTGCGGAGAAGGGAATCGGTGACCGGTGCAAAGTCGAGGTGATGGATTTCCGTGACTTGCCCGCTAACGCCCGCTTCGACAAGATCAGCTCCGTCGGCGTCACCGAGCACATCCCGGAAGACCAGCAACCCGCTTATTTCGCGCGCGCGTTCAGGGCGCTCGAGCCGGGGGGGCTGATGATGAATCATTGCGAAGTCAGCACACGCACCGCGCGCCGGACGCACAGCGCGTCCGAGAAATTCAGCCGCTGGCTCTGGAAGCGCGATCAGTTCATCGACAAGTACGTCTTTCCGGATGCCAAGCTGGTTGCGCTCGCGTCAGTGATCCGCGCTGCGGAAAAGGTGGGCTTCGAGACGCGCGACGTCGAAAGCCTGCGCGAGCATTATGCGCTGACGTTGCGCGCGTGGGTCAAGGGGCTCGAGCACAGAAAAGCCGAGGCGATCCGGCTTGTCGGCGAGCGCACCTATCGCGTGTGGAAGCTGTACATGTCGGCGGCCGCGTATGGTTTTCACAGCGCCAGTCTGAATCTCGTGCAGACTCTGCTGGCCAAGCCTCGCGCGGACGGCGACTCGGGTATGCCGCTGACGCGCGAATACATGTATCAAAACCCCAACTAACGGAGAGGAGGCATGGCGGTCCGCGACTTCGTCGATCTCAAGGGAGTCACATGGAAAGTGTGGCCGGTAACGCCGTATTCCATTCAGCCCAAAACCGCGGTCGAGGATTACCTCGGCGATTACGGCGACGGGTGGCTTTGCTTCGAGTCCAGCACGGAGCGCCGCCGGCTCGCCAGTTATCCGCCCAACTGGGACACTCTTTCGGACAGCGGGCTCCAGCAACTCCTCAAGTCGGCAGCTGTGGTCCCACAGGGCAGGAAGACACCCGCATCAGCGGGCGGAGACGCGCCGGTCCCATAGAAGCGCGTCGGTCAGTTCCCGGGTGGCGCGATGCGGGTGGATGCGGACGGCAATCAGTTGCAGGTCGAAGGCACGCTCACCGCTCCAATTCCTTCATCCGCCTGATCGCAATGCGGATTGGAATGAAGGTCGCCGCGAGGCAAACGAGCGCCGCTCCACCGAATCCGATCCACAGCCCCATCACGGGCGGCGTCTCCTTCAAGTACTGCATCCCCACGTACTGGTAAACCGGCCGCGCCTCGAGCACGATGACGACCGCGATCAGCGCAATCGACGCCATCATCAGCACCAGCCCGCCGAAGGAAGTCGGAATTTGTGCGGCGTTCTCGGTGTTGAACTTCGGGAACAGCGCCCCGAATCCGAGCGCCAGCCCGGCGATCGCGAAAGTCAGCAAGGTTATCGTGAACACCGACACCGCCATCATGAACCTGCTCACCTCGAGCAGAATGCCAGTCGCAAAAATCAGGATGAGCGCGAGAATGAGCAATGGAAGCGTCCCTACCCAGAACTTCGACCAGAGGAGCTGACGCATCTCGAGCGGGCTCGAGCGGAGCAGCCACAGCGTCCGTCCCTCGAGGCTGATTCCCGGAAAGATGAATCGCGCCGCGATCGACGCCAGCACGAACCCGGCGAGTATCAGGTTCACGAACGGAATGACGTTCTGGAGAAAGAAGGTGATGCCTTCCCCGCGCAGCGGCAGAAACTTGATGTTGAACACGTAGACGACCACCAGCACCGCTAGCAGGATGAGCTGCGACCACTGGGTCGTGTCCCGAAAGAAGAGCCGCATCTCCTTGAGAATCAGCTCGCGCCGCATCACGCCCCACGGAGTCAGCGCCCTCGCGACCCACCGCCCGAACGGCCCCTGGCGCACCCAGCGCTCGCCACTTTCCTGCGCCTTGCTGAACCCGCGCATGTAGAGCCACCGGTGCAGCAGCGCACCGAACACGATCGCGACCGCGGCGGTCGACCAGATCAGATAGAAGGGAAGTATCTCCGGATCCTTCCTGAGCCAGCTCATGATCCCCTGCGCCGCCCACTCGCTCGGTGTCCATGACGACGTCGGGGTGCGGAGCAGCGAGATGAACTCGATCAGCGAGCGAAAGCCTTCGGGACGCGCCAGTCTCTCCGGACGCACGAGGCGGAACAGCAGCACCACGCCCGCGGCGGCGAGCACTGCGATCACGCTCAGGATATCGCGGGTCCGGCGCGCGGGGAAAATGTTGACGAGCAAGAGCGTAACCGCGCTTCCGATTGCCGCCGGAATGAATAGCAGCGGCAACATCGCCGCGACAGCGACAAGCGGGTAGAGAAATCCGCCCTCGTAGCTGATGCCATAGGCAGTGAGCACGGGGGTGGCAATGAGAACAACCATCCAGCTCGAGTGAATGGTCGTCTCCAGCAGCTTTGCGCCATACAGTCGAAGCCAGTCGACCGGCGCCGCAACGAGCAGATCGAGATCCTTTGCCAGGAAAAAGCTCGACAGCGCCGTCACGACGTTGGACAGGATCAGGATGCCGAGCAGACTCAGCAGCGTGATCG
>JBDSRC010000127.1:0-4542 GCA_039929505.1 Gemmatimonadaceae bacterium | reverse complement strand
GAGTTGCCTCTTCCGCATTCAGAGCGCCGTCGAGCCACGAATGAATCATTCCTTCATCAGGATGCTGCATTTTTCTCCCTCTCTTCCCGGCTCTTCTGCAGTGACTCGTAGCTTTCCACCAGGCGCCGGCGCGCACGCGACAGCGTCGTACCGACCGAACCCGGCGAAAGCTCCAGAGCCTCGGCTATCTCGTTGTAGTCCAACCCCTCTTCTCGCATCAGAAGCGCCAGCCTGTCACGCTCGGCCAGCGCGTCAACGGCCTTCCGAGCCATCGCCGCTTCCTGCGCTCTCTCCAGCGTCGTCTCGTGCGGCTCGCTTACCGAGTCCTTTTCCTCTTCCGCGAGGAGTGCCAGATGCTTCCGGCGTCTCATGTCCTTCCGAGCCTCGTCTCTCACCAGGTTCGTTGCCACCGCGAACAGCCACGCGCGCTCGTTCTCGATCGAAGTCTGTCTGAGCGCGCGCACGAACGTCTCCTGAGCAACCTCCTCCGCCCAGTCGCGATCGCCCAGCCTGCGGGTCAGATAGCGCACGAGTGCGGCGTTATAAGTTCGAAAGAGACGCTCGACGTCGGTCACATGCTCACCAGCGATCTCTCAGCAGGTCCATATCGCGCTCACCCAGCTGCTCCTTCCCGTCAGCGGCGAGCTCGATGGTCATCGAGCGGCCCGAGACTATCAGTCGTTCGCTGAAGGCAAATACTTCGCGCAGCTCCGGGATGGTCTCGATCAGCCTGAAGTAGGCATCGGAGAACGGTTTCACTTTCAGCACCGTCGCTTCCTTCCGCAGCCTTGCATCGGTCCACACGCCATCCTTGAGAACGAAAGTCATGTTCCCAAGCCGGCGAATTCTCGCCTCGTCCCTGAGACCGCTCAGTGAATCGATGGCGGCCATGCTCGTGGCCGAGCGTTGCGCGGACGACCTCTTGGCGGCCTCGAACGCACGATCAGCCGACGGTGAAACTGTGGCTGGAGCCGCTGTGCCGCTCGTGACGGCGCTTTCGTTCTGTACCGCCCCTCGGCCAATCGAGGGCCGCCTCGCGTCCATCCGCAGCTGGTTCATTCCCGGCTCGAGCACGAGGTAAGACGAGAATTCAGTGGGAATCCCGTAACGCTCTCCGAGCTCACGGATTTCGTCATCCAGCTCCTCGGACCGTCCATGCTTTCTCTTCTCGGCGCTCAGGTATCCGACGCGCTGCGTCGCCCAGAGGCGCGCGACATACGCATTGTCGCGTGACCGCTCGGGAAATTGCAGCCGCGTACCCCAGCTGACCGGGCCGGCTGACGTCTGTCCATCGAAGCGCACGACCGCATCGCCACTCCCAACGTAGCGGGCCAGGATGACGAGATCCTCTCCGGCAAATATGTCCACTGGTCCGGATGGGTGCATCTTCAGCAATCGTACTCCGTCAGCGCGAACGCGGACATCGGTCACGAGTGGATTGGTGAGGCGACTGGCAACGATGCCCACCGCGCGTTCCACCGATTCTTCCGGCCGCACGAAGCTGGCAGTGCCGCGTCCTTCGAGCGCCAGCTGCTCAATCAGCGGAATGTTGAGGTCGGAGCCGACACCAAACGTGAATACACGCCGCGAGCCGCGGCGCTTCGCCACCGACGAAGCGATGGACGCTCCATCCCGCTCACCCACCGTCGGCAGGCCATCGGTCAGAAACAATACGATGGAAAGTCTTCCGCTCCGTTCGGGAATCGATAGCGCCTCATCGAGAGCGCCGGAGATGTTGGTCGATCCCTGCGCCTCGAGCGCGTCGAGATAACGCTCCGCGGCGCGGAGATTCCCCCGCGTCGCAAACGAGAAGTCGTCACTGAATGTCCGGACGTCGCTCGAGAAGTCGATGAGCCTGAAGCGGTCGGCCGCCGACAGGGACCGCAGGAACTGTTTTCCCGCCGCCCGTGCCTGCTCCATTTTCTCGCCACTCATGGAGCCGGATACGTCCATGACGAAGGTCAGGTCACGAGGGACAGCGCGGGGCGCGATTGCGGGCGGAGAAAGCGTGATGAGCGCAAATCCGTCGTCGTTTCCGGGCGCGTTCGCGAGGAGCGATATGGCTGCCGCGGCGGACCTTCTGAAAGGAATCAGAATGGTGATCTCACCGCGCGCGTCTCTCACTTCCACACGGCGGGTGGAGCCACGCCGATCCGTCGTCATCGAAACGGGGGAGTAGATGTTCCCATCGGACCGTTCGATCGAATGGGTCGGTGAATACGCCGTCCCATATGCGGCGTGGTTGGGATAGGTGAGCACGAACGATGTCTTGCCACCAAGCGGCTGATTGGTCGCGATCTGGGTGTTTCGGAGACCGCGGAAATAGTCGACTCGGATCGCATCTCCTTCGCGCGGGGCGACGACGTGAAAGCGCAGCACCACTTTTTTCTCTTCACCGGGCGCGATCGGAAATATCCGCGCGCGGAACAGTCCGTATCCCATCCATTCGAGCAACGCCGGATCGCGCTGGCTGCGCACGATCTCTTCGTAGATCTGGCGGGCGCGGTCGGCGTTCATCGTCTCGCCGGCTATCATCTCTCCGTTGATCGACAGCTTCAGATCCTGAAATGCTGCTCCCTTGGGCATCGGGAACATGTAGTCCGCCTCTCCCACCCTCGAGCCGCGATTCACGAAGGTCTCGGTGACCTCGTAGCGTAGCACGCGGTCGACGAGCTCCACCCGGACATCGCTGCTCTTGCGGTAGACATCCGGTGACTGGATTCCGCAGGCCGGCATCACGCATCTGGTCCCGGGCGTACACGGCGGAGGCACCCGGCATGGCCATGGACGGGGCGGCGGGCTCGGCCGCACGACCTGGGCCGAGGCAAGAACGGGAATGCAGAAAGCGGCGATTAAAAGGGGGAAGCGCATTTGTCACCAGTTGTGAAGGGTCTACATGTGAGACGTCCCCCACCCGGTTCCTTGCACACCCCCTAAATAGGGGTCTTCCGGGGCCTCCGTTTTACCGACTCCTTCCTTTCGTCGATCCGCACCGCGAGGAGCCGCCGGTCGGCGCGGCGCATGGTGTGCTCGAATGGCTCACCAGGCCGCCGCGCGGCCCACCCCATTGAAAACTGCGCCGGAGCTGAGGCAGGTGCGGTCGACCGGAGGCGGGCGGCGACCTGTTTCGTCTGCTCTTCGCCGGCATCACACAGCACCACGAGAAACTCATCGCCGCCCACCCGCACCACCGCTTCCTCGGCGCGCACGTGACGCATCAGGTAGCGAGCCATTTTTACCAGAATGCCGTCACCCTCCGAATGCCCGTTCTTCTCGTTGAACTGCTTGAAGTGGTCGATGTCGAGATAGATGCAGCCCCATTCGCTGCCCGGAACGGCGTCGCACCTTCTCGCCAGAGTATTCAGGTACCTGCGGTTATAACATCCCGTCAGCGGGTCGCGGATGCTGAGCTCCTGCAGCTGTGTCTGCAGGTCCTTCCGATGTGTGATGTCGACCATGATCCCGTGGCAGAACTTTTCCCCGGACTTCGGATCGGTCGTGAGGTAGGCGCTGTCGACCACCGTTTTTATCTCGCCATCGGGTCGCGTGAGCTGTAGCTCGACATCGCGAATCGACCCAATGCGCTCGAGCAGTGCCATTTCCTTCGCACGGATCTCGTTGTCCACGAAGTCGTTGGCGTTCGCGCCCTTCAGCTCCTCGAGCGAGCCGACACCGAGCATCTCGAGGAAAGCGGGATTGGCGTCGATGATCTTCCCGTCGAGTGTCGTGATGTACATTCCCTCCTGTAGTCGCATCGCCATCTCGCTGAGTGTCGCGGGATCGCTCAGGCTAGGAACACGGGCGGGCGTTTTCGAGGGCCGGGGGCGCCTCACATTGCGGGGTTGGAGATGCGGCACATCCGTTGCTTCACTGGTGGGCTCGGTAACCGGAGATATTATGGCATCGAGTAAAGAAGGTGGACAGAAGGGCGGAACACCCACCAAGCAGGGAGATGGTGATCCGGGGACCCGGTCGGGACAGCCGAATCCGGAGAACGTCCCTTCGCATCCAACCCAGCACAAGAGCGGGTACGGCGGTGAGGGTGGCAAACCGCGAACCAGCAGCGACAAGCGCGAGACTCCGAAGAAGCGATAGCTGCTAGGGCGCCGGACGAGGCTTCTCGCCTAATGGAATTCCACACCAAATGAGCTTTCGCACTGCCGGGATTCACCACGTCACCGGTATCGCCAGCGATCCGCAGCGGAATCTCGACTTCTACGCCGGCGTTCTCGGGCTCAGGCTCGTCAAGCGCACGGTCAACTTCGACGATCCCACCACATACCATTTCTATTTCGGTGACGACGTCGGGCGGCCGGGGAGCATCCTCACTTTTTTCCCGTGGCCTGACGCGAGACGCGGAAGGCAGGGCGGCGGACAGGTTGCCGTAACTTCCTTCGTGATCCGTCCAAGCTCGGTCGGGTTCTGGATCGAGCGACTGATACGGAAGCAGGTGGAGTTCGCTCAGCCCGTCGCGCGATACGAAGACGAGCGCGTCATCGCATTCAAGGATCACGATGGACTGATGGGCGAGCTCGTCGCGCA
>JBDSRC010000126.1:0-2752 GCA_039929505.1 Gemmatimonadaceae bacterium | reverse complement strand
GAGATCTCGACCCGATCAAGGCCGCGCGCGGCGGACACATCCTCGGCGACGAGCTCACGATTCACTACGGGATGCTGCCGCGGGCCAATCGTGGAATCTTTGCGCTCAACGAGCTGCCCGATCTCGCGGGCAAGGTGCAGGTCAGTCTCTTCAACATCATGCAGGAAGGGGATGTCCAGATCAAAGGATATCCGGTCAGGCTCCCGCTCGATGTCATGTTGTGCTTCACGGCAAACCCGGAAGACTACACGGCGCGCGGAAAGATCATCACTCCGCTCAAGGACCGAATTGGAAGCGAAGTAACGACGCACTATCCGGAGTCAGTGGACATCGGCATCGCCATCACCAGCCAGGAAGCGTGGACTTCGCGCGGCGCCGGACACGTGCGCGTCCCGGATTTCATCGCCGAGGTGATCGAGCGCGTTGCGTTCGAGGCGAGGATCGACAAGCGGATCGACAAGCGCTCCGGCGTCTCGCAGCGGATGCCGATCAGTGTTCTCGAGAACGTCGTATCGAACGCCGAGCGGAGAGCGATCCAGACGGGAGAGCGCGACATCGTGCCGCGCATTGCGGACATCTATGCCGCGCTTCCGGCGATCACGGGCAAGATCGAGCTCGAGTACGAGGGCGAGCTCGTGGGAGGACACACGATCGCGCGCGATCTGATTCGCCGCGCCGCCGATGCGACCTATCAGGATCGCGCCGGCGGGATCAACACCGACGAAGTCATCATGTGGTTCGACGTTGGCGGCGCGTTGCAGGTTACCGATGATGTTCCCGTCGAGACGGTGGTTGAGGGCTTCGGCGCGGTGCCGGGTCTCATGCAGGTGGTGAGCAACGCCGGCCTGGCGCCGATGGACGATCTGCCGGTGGTGGCCGCCGGATGCGAGCTGGTGCTCGAGTCTCTGGTCGCGAGAAAAAAGATCACGCGCTCCGACGCGGGTCAGTACGGACGCGCGGTCGAGGAGAAGCGGCGCCGGCCGTATCAGGACTGAAGCTTGGCAATTCTGACCGTCTCGCGACAATTCGGGTCCGGCGGTTCGGAAGTCGCGGCTGTCGTCGCGAAGCAACTCGGCTGGTCACTCCTCGATAACGAAGTCGTCGATGCGGTGGCGGCGCGACTCGGCATGAGCACTGCCGAGGTTCAGGCGCGCGAAGAACGGGTGCCATCTCTGGTCGAGCGTCTGGCTTCGGCGATGACGATGGGATCGCAGGAGTGGATGACGCCAATGGCCGCCGCGAAGCGGCCGACCGACGAGCAGCTCCTCGATGTCACGCGCCACATCATTCAGGAAGCCATCGCGCGCGGCCCCGTCGTAGTCGTCGGCCGTGGCGCTCCGGCGATGCTGGCAGAGCGGGCGGATGCGCTGCACGTGTTCTGCTACGCGCCGCGGAAAGCCCTGGTCGCGCGCACGATGAAGCGAGAGGGACTGAGCGCCGAGGAAGCCACACGACTCGTTGACGACACCAACCGCGAGCGCGAGCAGTGGGTCCGGATGCACTGGGAGCGGGACTGGCGCGCGCACGACAACTACGACCTCAGTGTCAACACCGAGCGGCTCGGCATCGAGGGTGCCGCCGACCTCGTCCTCGCTGCAGCCAGAAGCAAGTTTGGAGCTGTGGGACAGGCCTCCGTTTAGGTCAGATCGAAGCAGAGCCCGCAACCTTTTCGAGGTTACGGGCTCATAATACGGTCCGCTCGCGCCGCTTGGCGATTTTTTCCTTGACTGGACGACGTTTACTTCGGGTTCGTCGCCCACATGGTCAGGTCGGTCACGAAACCCCGATCGGGAACCTCGAGCATGTCGACGATGACCTGACCGATGTCAGCCGCGACGAGCTTGCTCGGATTGTCGGGCGTGGGGACGGTATTCTCGGCGGCCCTGAAATTGGTGAGCACTTCGCTGGGATTCACCTGCATCACCCGAATGTTGTGCTGTCTGAGCTCGGCTCTCCAGCACTCGGTCATCCCTCCGACCGCGAACTTGCTCGAGCAGTAAGCGGTGCCATTGGCGAAGCCCCTGCTCCCCGCGGTCGATGAGAGGTTGACGATGTTTCCGTAACCGCGCCCGATGAAGTGGCGGGCCGACTCGCGGGCGCAGAGCATGGCCCCCAGAACATTGGTCTGCCAGACGCGCAGGAGCTCCTCGCTGGTCAGCTCGACGAGAGGCGCGAAAGCACCGAACCCGGCATTGTTCACCAGAACGTTGTAGTCGCCGAACTCCTTGATCACCTGTTGGATCATTCGCGTCACGTCGTCCTCACGGCTGACGTCGGCGATGATTGGAACGACTCCGAGCTGGGCCGCCGCCGCGTTCAGCGACTCTTCGTGTCTGGCGCAGATGGCCACCCGCGCTCCGCGCTCGCGCAGCAGCCGCGCCGTCTCGAAACCGATCCCGCAGCTTCCGCCGGTGACGAGCACCGCCGCTTCTTTGAGATTCACTTTTTTGCCCCTTGCTGCTGTGTTACCGCCTCGCGCACGAGGGCGGCGAATTCCATGACGTCTGCTTCGGTGGTGTCGAACGACGTGATCAGCCTCGCCTCGGACGCCGCCTCGTTCCATATATGGAAGTAGTATGCCTCCTGGAGCGACGGGATGATGCTGGGCGGAATCGTGGCAAAGACGGCGTTCGCCTCGACGGACTGTGTCAGCTTCACACCGGGAATGTCCGACAGCTGCTCACCGAGCAGCTTTGCCATCCGGTTGGCGTGCGCTGCGCTTTTCTTCCACAGTCCGTTGGTGAGCAGCGCC
>JBDSRC010000125.1:0-2979 GCA_039929505.1 Gemmatimonadaceae bacterium | reverse complement strand
CGGTCGGCACGATCGCCGGCTACTTCGGCGGTTTGATCGATGATATTCTCATGAGGATCGTCGACGTCCTGCTCGCGTTCCCGAGTCTGCTCCTCGCTCTTGCGGTGAGCGGGATGCTCGGCCCCGGGCTGATGAGCGTCTTGACGGCGCTCGTGAGCGTGTGGTGGGCGAGCTACGCGCGTGTCGTGAGGGGAATGGTGCTGACGGTGCGCGAGCGCGATTTCGTGCTGGCCGCTCGCTCCCTCGGCGCCGGAGACGCGCGAATCATATTCCGGCATGTGTTGCCAAACGTCCTTCCCCCGGTAGCGGTAATGGCCACCGTTGAAATGGGAGAGCTCATCCTGGCGATGGCCGGGCTTGGGTTTCTCGGGCTTGGCGCACAGCCTCCCGTCCCCGAGTGGGGCGCGATGGTGAACGATGGGCGTTCGTTCATCATGTCCGCTCCCCAGATGATGATCTATCCGGGGATAGCCATCGCGCTCGCCGTGATCGGATTCAACTTGTTGGGCGATGGGCTCAGGGACGTACTCGACCCGCGCACCTGCTCCTCTGCTACTGGGCGCCGAGAGTTTCTGCGAGTTTCCTGATTGCCCGCACCGCGGGACCGTCGTCATCGTAGTCGATTGGTGTCTTCCCCGCGCGCTCCGCTTCGAGCAGCGTGGGGTCGAAAGGGATTTCTCCCGCAAGTTTGAGGGAGTGAGCCTTACAGAAGTCACCGATTGCCTTGCGATCACCGGCGTCGCGCACCTTGTTGGCGACAGCGACGACCTCGCCGATGCCGAGCTCCGTGGCGAGCGCAGCCACACGCTTGGCAATTTCCATTGAGCGGTAGTACGGTTCGATCGTCGCCACGAAGCGCGAGAGATGCCTCCCCGTTCCGCGCGACATGTGCTCCAACCCTGCTTCCATGTCGACGACGATGTCGCGATCGTCGTCGCCCTTGTTCACCAGCTCACCGATAAGGCCGCGGACCGCGGCGTGGGCGCCGCATAGTCAGCCAGCGCCGCCGTGATCCACTTTTCCCATCACGAGCAGGCGAATGCCGTCGGGTCCGGCAGCCGAATAATCAGCGATGACCTTTTCCGAATCGGCAACGAACACGGTCTTCGTCGTCCCATCCTCCTGGGTCTGCCGCTCCATCATGTTGCGCGGGAGAGACATCATCTCCTGGGCCGCCGCGGCGGGAACGCCGAGCGTGACGGCAAGATTGGGGGTCGTATCGGCGTCTATCGCCAGGACGCGCCGGCCGCTCTGCGCCAGCACGCGCGCGAGGGTCCCGGCGATGGTCGTTTTGCCGGTTCCCCCCTTTCCCGCGATTGCAATTCGCATCAGTGCTTGTGACCTCCAGGTGCGCGGGCGGCGTGACATTCGGCGGCGCCCGCAGGATTGGTGTGACAGTCGCAGGCCGGATCGTTGCATTCGCCATGCCCCTGACTGAGCAACGACGAAAACTCGTCAGCGAATCGCCGCGCTGCTTCACGGCGTCCGTCCTCGGTGAGGCGGTATTCCTGGATCGCGCCCGGGTGAGTGATGACGTACGCCTTCTCGAAAAGACCGTCTATCGTGCGGCGCACTTCCTCCTCGGGGCGGGCGAGAAAGCGGGTCATGCCGGGAATCGTGGCGCTGCCACCGAGCCCTTCGCCCTCCAGCCAGTAGAGGAGCTCGAGCATCTCGTCGCGGCGGTCGATTTCCTGACCGGCGTCGTCGCTCATGAAGTTTCCGTCAGGACGGGTGAGGAGCGCGAGGAAGGCGTCTCGAGCGCGGAATCCCGCTTAGTGGTCGCTCTCACAAGCTCCTCGATGCTCGTCACCGCCGATTCGACAGCAGCCTGGACCGGGCGAGAGAGCTGGCCTCCCGGAGCGCACGTCAACTCATCCACGATCAGTGGCTCGCAGCCGACGAGGACGATTCTGGGCGGCAACACACCGAGAGCCTGCGCAACGCTCAGCGCGCGCGAAGGCAGCGCGAGGTGGATGTCGACCTCGCTGACCTTTTCGACCGATTCCACCTCGAGGACGTATAACGTCCCGGGCGTGCCGCCCCGCGTCATCGCATCGGCGATAATGAGAAAGTCGCACGGGCTCAGCAGCTCCTGAGCGAGCCGAATTCCGCCGGTGCCCACTTCCATCAGCTCGACCTCGGCTGACCCCGTGCCGCGCGCTGCGAGCCGGCGTACGACCTCGACGCCGAATCCATCGTCGCCGCGCAACGAGTTGCCGAAACCGGCAATGAGCGTACGCGCCATGTTCAGCTCGACACCGGTTCAACTGAGACGGCTACCTGAATCGCGTCCCCTTCGACCCGCACTGGATAGACACGCAACCGTTCGCCGCCGGCCTCGTCCACCCGCGCGCCAGAGCGCACGTCGTATCGGCAACCATGCCAGCTGCACACGAGAATCGAGCCGTCCAGTGCGCTGTATGCGAGCGGGAGTGGGGTGTCTCCGCAACGATTGGCGACGGCGTAAATCGCATCGTCGACGCTGACAATGAGGATAGAAGCGCCGTCCACTTCGATGCCGCGCAGCCCTCCCGCCCGCAGATCCTCAGCGGCCATTACCGTTCGATAAACGGGCCTCTGCGCCCGGCGCAACCCGCCGAGCTGGATCAACTCGGCGGGTTTCTGCTGCGGTCGCTCGCCGATTACAAGTGCCTGGAACCCGATGAGGCCCTCATTGAGCGCGGCAACGATATCGTGACGCACGGCCTCGACGGTCAGCCCGCTGGTGTCGAGCCCGTGCAGCTTCACGAACACTTCGCTTCCGGCGACGTCGAGCAGCTCGATATCGACGCCGCGAGAGTGAAGATGTCCGCGCACGGCGTCGAGCGCCTCTTCGGCTGTCAATCGTCTGTCGACCGCTAGCAGGTCGTACGACATGAGGAGCATGCGAATGGCCGGGTCCGCCGTCAGGCGATTGACGAACGTTTCGCCACCCATTCCCTGAATCGCGGTGAAGAGGTGCGACAGCGCGGTCCGGTG
>JBDSRC010000124.1:0-5564 GCA_039929505.1 Gemmatimonadaceae bacterium | reverse complement strand
CCTGCCCGCTCCGCATAAGTTAAAAGGCTGTCGTAAAACCACTTAGTCACAACAACCCGCTTGGAACCCTACTCAACAAAAGGGGGCCGGCTCTTTCATACCGTTCTGCCTGATATGAAGACATACTCCGCGACGCCGCGGGACATCCAGCACCAGTGGTATATCGTCGACGCCGATGGAATGGTCCTCGGGCGGCTGGCGACCGAGGTAGCAAGGATCATCCGCGGCAAGCACAAGCCGATGTACACGCCCCACATGGACACCGGCGACAATGTCATCGTGATCAACGCATCCAAGGTGCGTGTCACCGGCAAGAAGGCGGAGCAGAAGCGCTACTTCCGGCACACCGGATACATGGGTCACGAGCGGTTCACTCCGTTCGCCGCAATGCTCGAGAAGCACCCTGAGCGCGTGATCGAGAAAGCCGTCTACGGCATGCTGCCCAAGACCGCCCTTGGACGCCAGAAGCTGCGCGGCAAGCTCCGCGTGTTCGCTGACGCCGCTCATACCCACGCCGCGCAGCAGCCCAAGGTCATCGACTTCAACAAGAAGAGCGACAAGTAATGTCCGACAAGACGCACACAATCGGCCGTCGGAAGGAAGCCGTCTGCCGTCTCTACATCACTCCCGGCTCCGGCAAGTGGTCGGTCAACGGACGCACGCTCGGCGATTATTTCCCGCGCCCCGCGCACGTCTCGGCGATCCAGCAGCCGTTCACCGTTACCGACACGCTCGGACGCTATGACGTCAAGGCGAGAGTCGAGGGCGGCGGACTCACGGGCCAGGCGGGCGCGCTCAGGCTCGCGGTTTCACGCGCACTTGTACAAATGGATGAGTCGCACCGCCGGAAGCTGCGCGATCTGAGGCTCCTGACGCGCGATGCGCGCGCCGTCGAGCGGAAGAAGCCCGGCCGTCCGAAAGCAAGAAAGAAGTTCCAGTTCTCGAAGCGATAAACCCCGAAGGAATCCCTATTTAATGGCTCAGCCAAACCTGGAGCAGCTCCTCGAAGCCGGTGTCCACTTCGGACACCAGACACGCCGTTGGAACCCGAAGATGCGTCGGTTCATCTTCGCGGAGCGAAACGGCATCCACATCATCGACCTGCAGAAGACACTGCGTCAGCTGGAGCTGGCACAGAAGCTTGCGCGCGAAGCGATCCTCAAGGGCGACAACGTCCTCTTCGTCTGCACCAAGCGCCAGCTCGTCAACATCGTGAAGAGCGAAGCCGAGCGTTGCGGAGCGATGTACGTGACGGAGCGCTGGCTGGGCGGACTGCTCACCAACTTCCAGACGGTGAAGAAGCAGGTTCGCCGGCTGAAGGAGCTCGAGGCGGGCAGCGAGGCCGGTGGAGATTTCGAGAACTACACCAAGAAAGAGCAGCTGATGATGAGCCGGCAGCGCGACAAGCTGTCGAAGAATCTGTCGGGCATCAAGAACCTGACGCGGCTGCCTGGTCTCATGTTCGTGATCGACTCCAAGAAGGAGCGTATCGCGGTGAACGAGGCCAACAAGCTCGGTATCCCGCTGATCGCGCTGGTCGACACCAACGCCGATCCGGACTTGATCACGGTTCCGATCGCGGGCAACGATGACGCGATTCGCTCGGTCGAGCTGATGACCAAGTCGATCGCCGATGCGATCGTCGAGGCACGTCGTGAGGCGCCGGTCCGCGAGGAAGCGGAAGAGTCGGAGTCGTACACCTACAGCTCCGATCGTGGTGCCGAGCCGGAAGGCGAAGGCGACAAGAAGAGGAAGAAGCGGCCCCGACGCAGGCGGGCCAAGCCCGAGGCGATTGCCGCGCGGCTCAAGACAGGCGGCGACGAGATCGGCTCTCCGGAAGAAACCAGCGAGCCCGAGCAGGAAGGTTAACTTTCACGCCGCCGGAGATCTCCGGCGGCGTTTTGACGAGACAGGACCATGACTACGAAAGAAAAAATCACAGCCAAAGACGTACAGACGCTCCGCCAGAGAACCGGCGCTGGCATGATGGAATCGAAGAAGGCCCTCGAGGCGAACGCGGGGGACATGGAGAAGGCGGTCGAGTATCTGCGCACCAAGGGAATCGCCCAGGCGGAGAAGCGGACCGGCAAGCAGACCAGCGAAGGCGTGATCGGCAGCTACATCCACCACAACGGCAAGGTCGGGGTGATGGTCGAGATCAATTGCGAAACCGACTTCGTCGCGCGCACGGACGACTTCAAGCAGCTGGTCAAGTACGTCGCCGAGCATATCGCCGCTGCCGCACCGGTCGCGGTGGACAAGGATCAGGTTCCCCAGGACAAGGTTGAGCGGGAGCGCCGGATCTTCGTCGAGCAGGTCAAGGAGAGCGGTAAGCCTGACCATTTGATCGAGAGGATTGTCTCCGGGAAAGTGGAGGCGTATTACAAGGATGTTGCGCTCGTGCACCAGGCCTGGGTGAGGGAGCCGAAGAAAACGGTCGGCGATCTGATCAAGGAATCATCGGCCCGGCTCGGCGAGAACATCCAGGTGCGGCGCTTCGTGCGGTTCCAGATGGGCGAAGAGTAGCCCCCCGGCTCTTGGCCAAGCTCAAGTACCAGCGCGTTCTGCTCAAGCTCTCCGGCGAAGCTCTCGCCGGAGACAAGCGCGTCGGCTTCGACTTCGACGTGATGAAGCGGCTGGCGACGGAGATCAACGACATCGTCAAGCTGGGCGCGGCGGTAGGACTGGTGATCGGGGGCGGCAACATCGTCCGCGGTGCCCAGCTCTCCAAGATGGGGATGGACCGCGTCGGCGCCGACTACATGGGAATGCTCGGCACCGTGATCAATGCGCTGGCGATGCAGGACGTGCTGGAGAAGGACGGACTGCAGACGCGCGTGATGTCGGCGATCGGTATGGAATCGCTCGCCGAGCCATTCATCCGCCGCCGCGCCATGCGTCACTTCGAGAAAGGACGCGTCGTGATATTTGCGGCGGGCACCGGGAATCCGTATTTCTCCACCGATACGGCAGCCGCCCTCCGCGCCATCCAGATCCACGCCGAAGTCATCATCAAGGCGACGAGTGTCGATGGCGTTTATTCCGCCGATCCGAAGCTCGACCCCGAAGCCACCCGCTATACCGAGATCTCCTATCGCGACGTGATGGTGAACGAGCTCGGAGTGATGGACCAGACCGCGATCACGCTGTGCAAGGAAAACAAGCTCCCGATCATCGTGCTGAACATTCACCGTCACGGAGAAGTGGCCCGCGCCCTTGCGGGTGAGCGCGTGGGAACGATCGTACAATGACGACAATTCCGCAGATCATGAAGGACACCCGGACGGCGATGGAGAAATCCTTCGAGTCGTCCAAGCGCGAGCTCTCTTCGATTCGAACCGGTAAGGCGAGCGCGAGCCTCCTCGACACGGTGCGCGTCGAAGCGTACGGGCAGATGATGCCGCTCAACCAGGTCGGAGGCGTCTCCGCTCCCGAGCCGCGCCTCTTGACGGTGACTCCATGGGACAAGGGGCTCATTTCCGCGATCGAGAAAGCGCTGCGCGAGTCGGACCTGGGGTTGAATCCACAGACGCAGTCGGGCGTGATCAGAGTGCCGCTGCCCGCGCTTAACGAGCAGCGCCGGAAGGAGCTGGTGAAGGTCGTGCACAAGCTCGGCGAAGAGGGGCGGATCGGGATCAGGCACGCGAGGACCGGCGCCCGCGATCAGCTCAAGAAGCTCGAGAAGACATCAGAGGACGACCAAAAGAAGGCGGAGAAAGAGCTTCAGAAGCTTCATGACGACTTCATCGGGAGAATCGATGAGGTCCTGAAGTCGAAAGAAGCGGAAATCATGGAAGTCTAGTTCGTGTCCGAGCTGACACGGCGCATCATCTTCGCGGTGATCGCCGCTCCCGCCAGCGTCGGCGCGGTGTATTTCGGCGACTGGGCGCTCGCGATTGTGCTCTCCGTCCTTGCCGCGCTCGGTGCGTGGGAGCTGATGCGAATGGCCCGCCTGACAGGGGTCGCGCCATTCGATGGCGCCGCAATCACGATTGCCGCACTCATCCCGATCGCGCTGCACGCGCAGAGGCTCGGCGTCTACACGCTGACGCTGACCGCCGTGGTCGCGATGTCCCTCGTGCTCCTGGCCAGCAGCATCTGGCTCCGCGGGCCCACCGGGAAGCCGCTGTCCGCGGTGGCGATCACGGCATTCGGCATCCTGTACGCAAGTCTCATCGCGTATGTCTACCCGCTTCGCTATCATCCCTACGCGATCGGGGCGGGTGCGGGGACAGCGCTCGTGTTTCTCCCGATTCTCCTGACCTGGGCGACCGATGTCGGCGCCTACGGGATCGGCCGCGCGGTCGGGAAAACCAAGCTCATGCCGGCGGTAAGTCCCGGAAAGACGGTCGCCGGTGCCGTCGGCGGACTCGGGTTCGCGGTCGTCATCTGCCTTCTCTACGTGCGCTTCATCCTCATGCCGTACGCGCAGCTCGGACTCACGATCCAGGGCGCGGTGCTGTTTGCGATCGTGATCAGCGTGGCGGCTCAGACCGGCGACCTCGCGGAGTCGCTGCTCAAGCGTGAGGCAGGCGTGAAGGACAGCTCCAGGATAATTCCCGGACACGGCGGCGTTCTCGACCGGTTCGACAGCCTGCTCTTCGTGCTGCCGATAGCGTACCTGATGCTCGGCAGGCTGCTGCTGGCCGTTCCCCGATGACCCCTGCCCCCAGACGCAAGGGGGTCGCGGTCCTCGGCTCAACCGGATCGATCGGAACCACCGCGCTCAGGGTTCTCGACCGGCAGCGGGCAAGGTTTCGGGTGACTGCGCTTACCGCGAACACGAACGCGGCGCTTCTCAAAGAGCAGGCTCGCGTGTTCGCTCCCTCGTTCGTCGGTATGGTGGAATCCGGTGCGGGCGCGGGGGAAAGCTGGAGCAGCGGGACCGAATCGCTCATCGAGGCCGCGACGCGCAGCGATGTCGACATCGTCATCAACGCGATCGTTGGCGCGGCGGGTCTCGACGCCACGCTCGCCGGCCTCGAGGCGGGGAAGCGCGTCGCGCTCGCGAACAAGGAAACACTCGTGATCGCGGGCGAGCTCGTCAAACAGGCCACTGCCCACGGCAAGGGCGAGCTGATACCAATCGACAGTGAGCACTCGGCGATCCTGCAGTGCATCACAGGGCATTCGGTTTCCGACGTGCGCCGCGTTGTCCTCACCGCGTCGGGAGGCCCATTTCGCGGGTGGAGCGCCGAGCGTCTCGCTTCGGCAACGGTCGAAGATGCGCTCCGTCATCCAACGTGGCGTATGGGGCGGAAGAACACCATCGACAGCGCCACTCTCGCGAACAAGGCGCTGGAAGTGATCGAGGCGCACGTTCTGTTCGACCTGCCGTATGACCGAATCGAGGTCGTTGTTCATCCACAGAGCGTCGTGCACTCGTTTGTCGAGTTCATCGATGGCAGCGTGATCGCCCAGATGAGCGTTCCGACGATGGAGCTCCCCGTGCTCTACGCGCTCACGCATCCCGAGCGGGTGGCGGACGACGGGGTACCTCCCTTCGATCCGGTGAAGCTGTCGCCGCTGACCTATGAGCCCGTTGACCACGCCAGCTTTCCCGC
>JBDSRC010000123.1:0-15454 GCA_039929505.1 Gemmatimonadaceae bacterium | reverse complement strand
AGAAGAATTTTTCTGGCTTCGTGATTCGTGGCGTGAACGGAAACGTAGAGCGGCGAAAGGCGGTACTCGAGAATGCGCTCGATGTCCCTGTCCTTCACGTTCGAGAGCGTGGCGAAGTTTCCGTAGGCGAAGGAGAGACGATAGTCATCGTCGCGGATGTAGAGCGGCTTCCGAAGCCCCTGTGGCAATCCCTCGATGAAGCAGAACTCGCACCGGTTGGCGCAGCGTCGCACCGGCGGAGGTTGAAGAGTGAGACCCAGCGGCTCCCCATCGAGTCTCTCGAACTCATAGATCACGGCCTCGCCGTCTGGCTGGCGGGCCTCGACGACGAGCTCCTCGTCAGCGGTCAGAAATTCCCAGTCGAGAAAATCGGAAACCGCGCGCCCGTTGACGGTGAGCAGCTCGGTTCCGGGCTGAATTCCCAGAGCCTCAGCGATGCTCTCCTGTTCGATGCGGGCGACCTTTACCATAGCTAAAGTAATTTAGAGGCAAAGCGGCGGAAAGCAAGTAATCGCCGCGCTTTAGCCGCTCCAGTGCGAGCTAAACCGGCGCGGTGGCCGCGAGCGACGCCAGCAGCTTCCGCGCGCGCTCGGCATTGAATCCGGGCAGCTTGGCAATCGCGTCTTCCCCGGCGTCTCGCACGCCCTGAATGCTGCCAAAGGTGTGAAGCAGCTGCCGTCGCTTTACCGGCCCTATTCCCGGGATTTTTAGCAGCTCGGAGGTGACCGTCCGCATGCTCCGGCGCTTCCGGTTGTAGGTCACCGCAAAGCGGTGGGCCTCGTCGCGGGCCTGTTGCAGCAGCCTCAGGCCCGGTGACCGCCGCGAGAGCTTGAGCGGCTCTGTGCGCCCCCAGACGAATATCTCCTCCTCGCGCTTGGCGAGGCTGATCAGGGGACGGTCCACGATGCCAAGGTCGGCAAGCGCCGCCTGGGCCGCCGATAGCTGCCCCTTCCCGCCATCGACCACGATGAGGTCAGGCAGAGGCTTCTGATCGTTCACCCGCCGCTCGAAGTAGCGGCGAACGACCTCTCGCATCGAGGCAAAGTCGTCGGTACCCTCGACGGTCTTCACTTTGAATTTTCTGTATTCCGCGCGCTTGGGGCGGCCATTCTCGAACCAGACCGCTGAGCCGACGGTATCGGTTCCCTGCGTCGTGGAGATATCGAAACAGACCAGGGCCCGTGGCAGGCGCTGCAGTCCGAGCTCGCGTCCCAGGTCGTAGACGGGATCGCCTGCCCGCTCGTCGGCCTCCATGGACGAGAGCTTGAGCTCCTCGAGGAGATGACGGGCGTTCTGCTCCGCGAGTGCAATGAGCTCTCGACGCGGCCCCCGCTGCGGGATCTGAATCCGCGTGTCGGGGAGCGCCTGCTCCACCAGCTCCCGGTCTGGAAAGTCGAACGGCAGCAGCAGCTGGCGTGCACGCTCCTGCATGCTGACGTAGCTCCCCGCCAGATAGATCGGGAGAACCTCAGTATCCTCCTCGCCATCCAGGTTTTCCAGAAACCGGTGCTCGCGTGAGAGGAGCTTGCCACCTCGAATGCGCAGAACCGTCACACACGCGTCATCTCCATCCCGTGCATAGCCGACGACGTCGCGGTCGCCGCCCTCCACCTCGAGCACGACGGTCGGCTCCTCCATCCGCTCCAGGTGGTGGAGCACATCGCGCAGCTCCGCGGCGCGCTCGAAGTCCAGCTGCTCCGAGGCGAGGTCCATCCGCTCGGTGATGCGACGAACGACTTCCTCGGGACGGCCGGAAAGGAAGAGCACCACCTCGTCGATCATCATGCCGTAGTCGTGCTGCGACTGAGCCAGGATGCAGGGCGCCTTGCATCGCTTGATGTAGTAGTCGAGACATGGGCGCTCCGGCATCTGCGCCGGCATGTCGTAGTTGCAGCTGCGGACGGTGAAAATCCGCTTGACGACGTTCAGCGAGCGCCGCATCGCTCCAACATCGGTGTAAGGCCCGAAATATTTCGCGCCGTCGTCCTCGAGGCGCCTGGTGACGTAGACCCGCGGAAACGGCTCCTGCACCGTCACCTTGATGTACGGATAGGACTTGTCGTCGCGCAGCGCGATGTTGAACCGCGGCCGGTACTCCTTGATCAGGTTAGCCTCGAGAATCAGCGCGTGCGATTCGCTCGGCACGACGATTGTCTCGACGTCGGCGACGAGCCCGACCATGTGCCTGGTCTTCAGGCTCTCGAGCTGATCGTTCGAGAAGTAGCTCCTCACTCGCGAGCGCAGCCGTTTCGCCTTCCCCACGTAAAGTGTCGTCCCATCGCGCGCCTTCCACAGATACACCCCTGGCCCATCGGGGAGGTGCGGAAGCTTGGCTGCAACGGCATCGGGGACGGGGAGCATGTGTAATTATACCATGCGCCGGAGGGCGGGTTCGCGCTCGCGCGAACCCTTTTTTCTTCTACTTCTTCGGACGGCCCAGTCGCATTACTCTCAGGCCGCGATCGACGACGTTGCTAGCCTCGGGAATGCGGAACACGGCGGTGATTGCCAGATACGATAGTCCATAGGCCGCAAGGAGGAGAAACGCGATAGCCTTCGATTGTATTGCCGTCGAATGAATTGAGATCAGTGGCTCGCCCCGATCGACGAACAGCTTGTAAACCCACGGTATGAGGGCACTCGCGAACGCCGCGAACCAGAGACGGGCCATTCGCGATCCGACCAGTCGTGTGCGACCGATTCTCCCATCCAGTGCGCGGCGCAGGAAGTAGAACTCGACCCATCCGGCGAGTCCCGCCGACGCTGTCAGGCCCGCCACGCCCAACCGCGCATCCAGCCCGAGCATCCGCGGCAGAACCAGCGCGAACAAGTACCCCAGTCCCGTCGTGAGAACCACTCGCACGATCGCATACCGAAGCGGAGTGCGCGTGTCGCGCAGCGCGTAGAATGTCGACGAATACAGCCTGCCCATTGTCGATGCCAGAAGGCCGACGGTCGATCCGATGAGGATTTGCCACACCCAGATCGTGTCACCCCGGGTGAATTCGCCGCTTTCGTAAAGCAGGTGAACAATGAGATCGCCGAGGGCAAACAGCGCGACCGCGCTCGGCACGATGAAAAACGCGATGCGGTCCAGTCCGTCGCTCAGCCGGCCGCGAAGATACGCGGCGATTTCGACTGCGCTACCCACGGCCCGTGACATTGTCGGGAGCTCGGCCGCTGAGATCGCCATCCCGAAGAGACTGATCGGCAGGACGAAGATTCCCTGCGCAAATGTGAATGCCGCAACAGCTCCGTTGGGGAGGTAGCTCGCCAGCCATGCGTCGACATAGGCGCTGAGCTGCACGACGCCCCGCCCGATGAATGCCGGCACGAAGTTGCGGAAGACGTTCCGCACGCTCTCTGACGACTTATCGAGTCGCGGGCGTACCCCGCGCGCCAGCTTCAGGACCAGCGGGAGCTGAATGCCGAACTGGAGCGCACTGCCGACGACTGACCCGATCGCAACGTAGAAAGCCAGCTGCTCCCCGGTGCGGCCCTCGTGAAAGAAGATCAGGGTCGCGACCATCGCGAAGTTCCACACGACCGGAGCTGCGTACGACATGAAGAACCGGCGGTGGCTGTTGAGTATTCCGAGACACCAGGCGGAGAACACGAGCAGCGCCGCACCGGGGAAAAGAATCCGCGTCAGCTGTACGGTCAGCTCGCGTTTCTCGCCGGTGAAGCCGTTCGCTATCGCCGCGACGAGGTATGGAGCGCCGATAATTCCCAGCAGGACGAGAATCGATGCGACGAGCGCCAACCCGCCGGCGACCGCTCCCGCCAGCCTCGTCGCCTCCTTCTCGTCTCCCTTGCCGAGCAGGCCCGCATACTCGGGAATGAACGACGCTGAGAGAACTCCTTCTCCAAACAGATTTTGCAGCATGTTCGGAATTCGGAACGCGGCGCTGAATGCATCCGCGGCCAGACCGACTCCGAGGTAGCGCGCCATCATCGTCTGGCGGATGAGACCGGCGAACCGGCTGAGGAGAATCCCCATCCCGACCAAGAGCGCGGCGCTCTTGGACCGCCCGATCGCGGGAGCACCGCCACGGTCCGTCGCCCGCCGCTCGACTGGCGGTGCGGCTTCGGTTACCTCGTCCTGTTGTGGGGGGACGAATTCGGGGAGAGAACGATCCTCTATCAGCGGCTCTTTGTCCGGCTCTTTCTCGTCCGCGGTCATTGTGTCGATTCCGCTGGTTGTCTTGTCGCGGCGGGTCCGCGCACGCGGGGAGCCGGCCCTGTGAGCCCGGACACGTAGCGGCGCGCCTCGCTCAGCATCTCGCTTTGCAGCTCCGGCCCGTAGCGGGCCAGGAAGGGCACGAAATTCAGGACCCGCTCCTGCGGACTACCGAATGGATAGAGCGATCCTCTCGCCGTTGCGATCTCCTCCATGATATCCCCGTGCTTTCTTTTCGCCGCGGCAATGAGCCGTCGCTCGAACCGGTCGAGCCGGCGCATCAGGTTCGCGCGCAGGCCGCCGGTGACCGCCGCCGAAACCGGAGCCTTCTCGCGGTCGATTACTTCTGTCAGCGAGTCGAGACGCTCATTCAGCAGCGCCCGTGTTGCGGCAAGCTCGGCTATCACCGGCTTGGGCAGCCGCGCGCGCGCGACTCTCTGCTCGACTTCGTGAGGATCGCGCAGATCTTCGGGCAGCAGATACAGCTTCTCCAGTATTCGCTCCACGTGAGGCTCGATGATCGTGCACGACCAACGTGGCAGGATTGCGGGTCGCGCCGCACCGATCGCATCGGCAATTGGGCCGATCTGGGCGAAGTATGCGATCTCTGCGGGTCCACCCACGTAAGCAGCTGTCGGGAGAATAGCACGCTCGACGATCGGCCGCAGCAGGACGTTTGGACCGAGCTCCGCGCTCCCTGAAACCTTTGCGGCCGCCTTGATCGGAACGCGCTTGCGCTCCCCGGTTGCCGAGCTGAACACGAGAGACAATCCGGCGACATCCTGAACCTGTGGCTTGAACCCCGCGGCCTCGATCTCCGCGTTTCGCGCGGCAAGACGCTCGGCAATCTTTCCCGCATTCTCGAGCGCCGCTTTCAGCACTGGCCTTGCGGCGTCCCGCGTTGCGGGATGAGAAGCGTCGAGCACGGCGATTCCAAGCGGCTCGAGGAGGCCACGGAGAAACGCCACGTAGGCAGATCCGACCGTCGTGTCCGGAGTGTAGAACCGACGGAGCAGCTCGAGCGGAACGGGATCTATCGTCGATCCGGCAGCCCGCGCGAGTGTCTCGAGCTCGGCGGATACTTCTCCGAGGGGCATCTCCGACATTGAGCGGCCGAGTAGAGCCTGGTGGTCGATGCGCAGCTTCTGGGCGCCGCCGGTAATCGCGACGGCGGTAACGCTGGCTTCCCGGAAATCAGCGTCATCGGTAGCTGCCCAGAACACAGGCGCTACCGGGATTCCGCTAGCCTCCTCGAGGATGTCAGCGAGGGCAAGCGCGCTCAACGCCTTACAGAGCGTGTAGACCGGCCCGCCGAAGAGTCCCGGCTGCTGGCCCGTCGTAACGATGACTCCGCGGCCGCCGGCTGCCGCGTTCAGTCGCTCGGCGGCACGGCCAGACGCATTGATCGCGGGAGCGAGTCCTTTCAGCCACTCCGCCGATGATTGCTCGCGAACTTCGTTCACCCGCGCGCGCCAAGCTTCCGCATTCTTCCCGACTGACACGTACCAGCCGTCCGGGATTTTGCCTTCCGTCGCTGCAGCGGCGAGCGGGTTCCCGGACAAGGCTTGCGTGACGACGCGAGGGTTCACCGGCGCCTCGCAAACAGAATCGTGCGCGGTGAATCCTCTTGCCACGGTGATCCGCGATAATCGCCTGCTCGCCGGACGACATCGAACCCGGCCGCGTAGAGCATTCCCTCCAGCTCGGCCGCCGACAACAATCGAACGCGCTCGAGATACTCCTTGCCGCGAACGCGAATCGTCTTCTCGACGAACTTTCTGTCGGCGCTGATGCGGCGAATTTGTTCGACGGTCGAGCCGGCTACGACGCGCTCATCGCGTGCGACGAGGTTTGCGCGGACTTCCTCCGCGTTGAGAAAATCGAGAACGAAGGTCCCGCCTCTCTTCGTGACCACGCCAACGCAGGCAAGGACCTGCGCGTGCTCGAGATCGTCCTCAAAGTATCCAAAGCTGGTGAAGAGGTTGACGGCGAGGTCGAAGCTTCCCGCCGCAAAAGGCAGCTCGCGCATATCAGCCCGGACGTAAGGCGCGTCAGGCGATTCGCGGCGCGCAACCTTGAGAAGCGCGGGAGAAAGGTCCAGGCCAACCGTCCACCACCGGTCGCAGAGAAGCCTTGCGTGCCGCCCCGCCCCACATGCGAGGTCGAGGACCGATTCAACAGGCCGCCCCTCCATGTGCGCGGCGATCAGATCGATCGCCTCGCCCGCATCAGTCTCGTCCCGGTGTGGGTAGAGGCGCAGGTACTCGTCGCCGAACCAGTGCTCGAACCAGTCGGCTGGCTCTTCCGGCCGCGGGTGCACGCGCGGAGCATCAGCCACAATCACTTATGGTACGGCTCGCCGCGAACGATCGTGCCGGCGCGGTAGATCTGTTCAGCCAGAACGAGCCGGGCCAGCTCGTGAGGAAGCGTCCATGGAGCGAGAGAGAGCCGCATCTGAGAGCCGGCCGCAAGATCAGCGGCGAGTCCGTGCGCGCCGCCGATCAGGAACGCCAGGTCCTGATCCTGTTCACGGGCAGACTGCAGCAGCTCAGCGAACTGGCGCGAATCGAGAGATTTCCCGCCAGGGTCGCAGGCAACCCTGCGTGCGCGTCCCGGAATCTTCTCGGCGAGGCGGACGCCCTCGCGCTCCCGGACGCGCTCGTCGGGCGATCCTTTGCCCTTCTCTTCCCTGACCTCATGCACCTCGAGCGGCCAGTATCGCGCGGCCCTGGTCTCATAGTCGCGAATCGCATCACCGAGCGCCTGATGCCTCGCCTTGCCCACGACTGCGACGACCAGTCGCATCTATGCGTAGATGCCGCGAAGCCTGTGGACGTTGGCGACTCTGCTGATGGAAAGCATGTACGCGGCGGTGCGCATGTTCACGCGGTGCTGGCGCGACAGATCAAGGACATCCTTGAAGCTGCGCCGCATGATCGCTTCCAGCCGTTCGTTGACCAGCTCCTCGGTCCAGAAGTAGCCGCCCCGATCCTGCACCCACTCGAAGTACGACACCGTGACGCCGCCGGCGTTGGCGAGGATGTCCGGGATCACGAACACTCCCTTCTCCTCGAGTATCGAATCCGCGGCCGCGGTAGTGGGTCCGTTCGCGCCCTCGCAGATGACGCGCGCGCGAATATCGGATGCGTTCTTCGTGGTGATGACGTTCTCGAGCGCGGCGGGAAGAAGCACGTCAACATCGAGGGTCAATAAATCGGCGCCGGTGATGCTTTCGCCGCTCTTGTAGCCCTCGAGCGAGCGATTCCTGGCGACGTGCGCAATCGCATCGTCGATGTCGATGCCTGCCTTGTTGTAGAGCGACACCGAGCGATCTCCGATCGCTACGATCTTGCAGCCTTCGCGCGCCAGCAGCTGAGCGGCGACGGAGCCAACGTTGCCGAATCCCTGCACCGCCACCGTCGTTCCCTTCACCGGCATGCCGAGGTGCTGCAGCGCGTCGCGCGTGACGATCATGCATCCGCGTCCGGTCGCCTCGCGCCTGCCCAGCGATCCCCCGAGCTCGAGCGGCTTGCCCGTCACTACCGCCGTGCTCGTGTGTCCGACGTGCATCGAGTAGGTGTCCATCACCCACGCCATGACGCGCTCGTTGGTATTCACATCGGGAGCGGGAATGTCGGAGTCGGGCCCAAGCAGACTGATTATGCCCGAGGTATAGCGGCGGGTGAGCTTCTCCAGCTCCGTCGCGCTCATCGAGAGCGGGTCGCATCGGACGCCGCCCTTCGCTCCACCGAACGGGATGTTGACGACGGCGCATTTCCACGTCATCCAGGCCGCGAGAGCCTTCACTTCCTCGAGCGTGACGTTAAGGTCGAATCGGATTCCGCCCTTCGCCGGGCCACGCGAGGTGTTGTACAACACCCGATACCCTTCGTAGACACTCACTTCACCGTTGTCCATCATCACGGGAATCGAGACGATGACCTGCTTCTCAGCCTGCCGCAGAACCTTGTACATGCCGGGCTCCAGATCGAGGAGCTCGGCGGCCCGGTCAAAGCGCGACATCATCGCCTCGAATGGGTTCTCTTCATCAAGAAATCGGTCTTTGTCCGGGCGGACGAGCTTGTGGGCGGGTACTCGAATGTCCGTGGCCATTATCCGTCGATCGGCGTTGTGTTGGGAGCCTGTGGGCTCAGTGTCCTAGCGCGAGCAAATCGTCGAGCAGCCGCGCGATGTGATGCTTCCCATCTTCTACCTGCAAGCGCTGTGAAACATACCATAATGACCCCGCGTCGGGAGGCCAAAACGACTCGAGCTTGACGGCATCCTTCAGCGTGCAAACAGCGAAATCCGAGGCTAGCGCGGAATCGGCGAGACGCCTCGCATCGCGATCGCTGAAATGGTAGTGGTCGGGATAGGTGTGCGGCCGGACGACGGCTCCGAGCTGCGTGAGCTGACGGAAAAACGCATCGGGGTTTGCAATGGCCGCGATCGCCGTCACATCGGCTCCCTCGAGGGCGTAGAGCGGCAGCGTCTGCCCAGTGGTGGTACTCCGCAACTCTCCTGGCGCGAGCAGTACCGACGCGATTGGCACGCCGGGAGCGGCACGCTCCACTGCGCTTTTTACTTTCGCAACCTGGGTGTAGTCGGAGACCTTACACGTGATGATCACAAGCGACGCGCGTGCGGCTGCGCTCAGAGGCTCCCGCCAGGGTCCCGCCGGGAGCAGTCTCGTGCTCCCCGTCCAGGTATCCGCATCAATCAGGACAACATCCATATCTCTTGCCGCACGCCGGTGCTGAAATGCATCGTCGAGCACGATGATGTCGGCTGCCTCCGCCACCGCGTCTCTCATCCCGCGCACCCGGTCCGCGCATTCGATCACGCTTATGCCCTCGTTCAGTCGACGATGCACGAGTGTCTCGTCGCCGCCGTAGCCGCGGAGCACGATTGCGGGGTGCGCTCCTCGCTCGACCAGCTGGCCCGCCAGCCACGCCGAGACGGGAGTCTTGCCCGTTCCCCCAACCGTCAGATTTCCAACGCTGACAATTGGAACCGACACATCGTGTGCCTTGAGCAGCCGCCGGTCGTACAGAAATCCGCGTCCTTTGACGACTGCGCGGTACGCTCCCTCGAACGGTGACAGCAGGACTCTGCCTGCTCTGGCTCGCTTACCGCTCCCGGTCCAGAGCCTGACGGCCGCGGAGCGAAGGTCAGTCACCAGCGCGCTCGGCGGCTTCGTTCATGAGGGCTTCCACTCTCGGTCCTTCCGTCAGAGCGGCGCGCGCGGTCGGTGCTTCGATCGTCGTCGGCGGTCCGTATGCAACCGTTATCCGGGCGAACGGCTTCGGGATTACGAACCTGTCCCAGCTCTTCAACCGCCACGCGCGATCCGCCGAGGCGGCAATGGGAAGAATCGGCGCGCCCGATCGCTGGGCGGCTATGAGCGCACCAGGCGCGAAAGTACGTGCCGGGCCTCGAGGACCATCGGGTGTCACTGCCACCTCGTGTCCCGATTTCAGCTCGCGCACGAGTGACAGTAGCGCTCGCTCCGCCCCCTTGGTCGTGGACCCCCGAATCAACCGGTAGCCCAGCCACTCGGCGGTGCGGGCAATCAGCTCGCCGTCCTTGTGCTCGCTGATCAGGATTGCCACATCCGATCCGCGGTGATGCCACAGCAGCGGAAGCAGGTGACCATGCCATAGAGAAAAGATGAAGGGCCGCCCAGCGGCCCGCAGTCGTCGAAGTTCGCTGTCGTTGAGGACGTTGTATCGCCACGTTGGAGCCAGAGTGCTGAGCACTCCCTTGCCGAGCAGGAGCGTGAGACGCGACCTCCAGGCGAGGCGGTCAGGCTTGCTCTCCGTTTTCACGTCAGCAGATCACTGATGATGCGGGCAACGCGATCCGCGGCGCCGGGAGTGCCGAGCTTCGATCGGACACTAGCGAGGCCGGCGAGCAGATCGTTCCGCCGCGCAGACTCGGGCTCGAGCAGCTCGTCGATCGCGTTCGCCATTTTCGCGGGAACGATCTCATCCTGGATGAACTCCTCGGCCACTTCGCGTCCGGCGACGACATTGACCAGACCGATCTGCGAGATCTTGACCACTCTCTTTGCCAGCGCGTATGAAATGACGCCGGTACGGTAAGCGACCACCAACGGACATTCGGCGATCGCCGCCTCGAGCGTAGTCGTTCCACTCTTGCACAACGCCGCATCGGCTGCCCTCAGCACGCTCAGCGACGCGGAATGCACGAGTCGGAATGGGCAGCGGTCGGAGTCGAGTGCGACGGTCGGCGCGACGCTGACGATTATCTCGAGATTCCTGCGCCGGCGCTGAAGCTCTTTCGCGGTGGCGACGAAGTCGTCGATGTGCCGGTCGATCTCCTGCTGCCGGCTGCCGGGAAACAGCGCGACCACGGGAACGTTCTGCGGCAGAGACAGCGCTTCCCGCGCCTCGAGCCTGGTCGGCATTTCAACTGCGCGGTCGAGCAGAGGGTGCCCGACAAACACCGCATCGACGCCATATCCGCGGAGAAGACGCTCCTCGAAGGGCAGAATGACGGCCGCCTTGGTCACATAGCGCGCGAGCTTGGGAAGCCGCCCCGCGCCCCAGGCCCAGACCTGCGGAGTGACGTAGTAGACAACCGGAACTCCCGCCCGGTGGGCAGCGGCCGCCACCTTCATGTTGAAGCCGGGATAGTCGATCAGCACGACGAGAGCGATCTCTCCCCGCCCGAGCATTGTGGTCAGCTTGCGCAGCAGCTGGAAATGGCGGGGAACGTGCCTCAGGATCTCCAGGAAACCCATTACGCCGTGCTGGTTGTCGCGGTGGACCAGCTCTACACCCTGCTCTGCCAGCCGCGATCCGCCGACGGCGGCGAGGGCGAGCTCCGGTCTGATTCGCCTGAGGGCAGCGGCCACTCCGGCTGCGTGCATGTCGCCGGAAGCCTCCCCGGCGACGAACAGGACCTTACGCATTCGGCGCGGACAGACCTTTGAGGGAAGGCATAGTGAGCTCGATCTCGCGCACTATTCGGAGCGCCACCCCCAATGCGAGCCTGCCATCCTCTCCCGTCACGACGATTGGGCCTTGCCCCGTCAGCGCCGCGACGAAGCTCTCGAGCTCGAGGAGGAGCGGCTCCCCTTCCGGAGCTGCGAGTGGGATTCTGTCGACGAACGCGGCGATGTCGACCGGCGCCGTGCGCACCGCCAGCGGGTCGATGTCGGACTTGAGGCGGAAGAACTCGCCCGTGCCGGCGGCGAGGTCGAGCGAGAGATACCCGCTCTGCTGAAAGATGCGAATTTTCCGCTTCCGCTCGCGCGAGATGCGGCTCGACGTAATGTTGGCGACCGCTCCCGACGTGAAGGTTACACGCGCGTTCGCGATATCGAGCATCGGAGTCAACACGGGCACCCCGACCGCGGCGATATCCATTGCCGGCGACCCCACCAGCGTCAGCAGCAGGTCGATGTCATGGATCATCAGATCGAGCACGACCGCCACATCGGAGCCGCGCGGGCTGAAGGGCGCGAGCCGTTCGCTGTCGATGAACCTTGGCTTGCTGACGAAAGGCAGAGCGGCGCGCACCGCGCGATTGAATCGCTCGATATGACCGATCTGCACGATCACGCCGCGAGCCTTCGCAAGCGCGAGCAGCGAATCCGCTTCCTCGAGCGTGGTCGTGATCGGCTTCTCGATGAAAACGTGGCGGCCCAATTCGATCGCCGCGCTCGCAACCGCGAAGTGAGCCGGAGTCGGAACGACGATGACCACCGCATCGACAACCTCGAGCAGGGACGCGAGTGACCGGTGCGCGGTGGCCCCCAGCTGCTCGACCACTTCTGCCTCGCGCTCCTTCCTCGTCTCCACGAAGCCCGCGAACCGGATTCCCGGGAGATCGCGCAGAATTCTGATGTGGTGGAATCCGAGGCTGCCCGCGCCGACGACACCGACGCGCGGAAGTGCCGTCAAATCACCACTCCGCGCTCGCTCGCCTCGACGAAGCGAATGAGCTCTTTCACCTCTGGAAAAACCTCCAGCTCCGACTGCGCACGCTCGATCGCTTGCGAGACGTTGAGATCGGACCGGAAGAAAAGGCGGTAGGCGCGCTTTAGCTCGCGGATCGTCTCATCCGCCATACCGCTCCGTTGCAGGCCGACCGTGTTGAGTCCGTACAGCTTGACCGGGTTACCCACCGCCTTGAGGAATGGCGGAATGTCCTTCGAAACCCGCGAGCACCCACCGATGAATGAGTGTCGTCCGATCCGCACGAATTGATGGACCGCCGACATCCCGGAGAGAATCGCCTTGTCGTCGATGGTCACATGCCCCGCCAGCTGCACGACGTTCGACAGGATCACTGAATCGCCGATCCGGCAGTCATGGCCCAGGTGCACATAGGACATGATGAGACAGTTGCGGCCGACGACGGTCTTGAAAGAATGCGCGGTGCCGCGGTTGATCGTTACATACTCGCGGATGACCGTCCCGTCCCCGATCTCGACGGTCGTCTCTTCACCGGCGTACTTGAGATCCTGCGGCGCTCCGCCGACAACGCTGCCGATTCCGACTTTCACGCCGCGGCCGAGCGTGACGTTCCGCTCGAGTGTCGCGCGCGGCGCGATCACGCAATCGTCGCCGACCGCGCAGTCCTCGCCCACCATCGCGAAGGCGCCGATCTCGACTCCCTCGCCGATCTCGGCATCAGCGGAAACGATGGCCGTCGGGTGGATGCGCGAGCGAGTCATCGATCGCGGACCATTGCCGCCATGTCAGCTTCCGCCACGACTTCGCCGTCCACCTTGCCGACGCCGCGCATCTTGCAGACGCTGCCGCGCAGCTGAACGATCTCGAGCTCGAAGCGAATCTGGTCGCCTGGCTTCACCGGCCGGCGAAACTTCACGTTGTCGAGCGACATGAAGTAGACGACCTTGCTGTCCGGATCGTCGACCCCACCCATCAGCAGCATTCCCCCAACCTGCGCCATCGCCTCGATGATCAACACACCGGGCATGATCGGATGCCCCGGAAAGTGACCTTGAAAGAACGGCTCGTTGATGGTGACGTTCTTGAGCCCCACAATGCGCTTGTTTGGCTCGATCTCGAGGATCCGGTCCACCAGCAGGAACGGATAGCGGTGAGGCAGGACCTTCATGATCTGTTCTATCGTGTACATCCCCTTCTCCTTTCGTCCGGCTTTGACCATTTCGCGAACCAGCGTGACCGTGCCCCGATGGCTCGGCTTCAACGCGACGATGCGCGCGCGTACTCGTGCGCCCGCAAGCGCCAGATCACCTACGCAATCAAGCGCCTTGTGCCGCACGAACTCGTCGCTCCAGCGCAGATCGCCGCTCAGAATGTCAGTGTCGTCCAGCACGACCGCATTGTCCAGCGACGCCCCCTTGATCAGACCCTTGGCGCGGAGCGCATCAACCTCGTGCAGGAAGCCGAAGGTGCGGGCTCCCGAAAGCTCGGCGGCGAACGAATCAGACGTCACGGTAAAACAACGCGACTGCCGGCCGATCAGCGGGTGCGGGAACTCGATCGTCACATCGAGCTCCAGCTTGTCCGATGGATACGCCTCGTATACGGATGCGCCATCGATAACCCGGAGCGGCTCGGTGAGATGCAAAAACTCCGGCTCGCCGTCCAGAGTCGCAAGTCCTGCCTCCATGAACGCTCTGAAGAAAGGCGCCGCACTGCCGTCGAGTATCGGCGGCTCGGGTGCATCCATGTCGATCGTGAGGTCGTCGATCCCCATCCCGGCGACGGCTGCAAGCACATGCTCTACCGTATGAACCGCGTAATCGGCTTTTCCGAGCTGAGTGTGGCGGTCGCTGCCGCTCACCTCGCTGACGTGTGCCCTGATCCGGGGCGAGCCTTCGCGGTCGGTGCGCCGAAACACGATTCCCTGTCGGGATTTTGCCGGACGAAAGGTGACCCGGCACGAGACTCCGAGGTGCAGTCCGATTCCCTCCAGCACCGTCTCGCGCGCGAGAGTCTTCCGGCTCACTTCGTGTCGGCTGCTTCCAGAAGTTTTTCCAGTCGGCGCATCATTCCCGCCAATCTAAACAGGGCGCCCGATGCGCGGAGCGCCTCGCGGTGCGGACGTGCGGGATAACCCGACCAGGATTCACCAGCCGGCACATCCCCGAACACTCCGGCCTGCCCGGCGATTCGCGCCCCTTTCCCGATCGTGATGTGGCCGCCAAGGCCCGCCTGTCCGGCGATGATGCAGTCATCGCCGATGACAGCCGAGCCGGCAATTCCGACCTGCGCCATCACGAGGCAGCGCTCGCCAATTCGAACGTTGTGCGCAACGTGGACGAGGTTGTCGATCTTCGACCCCTGTCCGATCACCGTGTCATCGATGCTCCCGCGATCGATCGTCGTGTTCGCGCCGATCTCAACATCGTCGCCGATGAGGCAGCCTCCCACGTGAGGAATCTTGCGGTGGCTTCCACTCCGATGGACGTAGCCAAACCCATCGGAGCCGATTCGGGCGCCGGAATGTACGGTCACGCGCGAGCCCAGCACCGCGCCTGGATAGACGGTTACCCCAGGCCAGAGCCGCGACCCCTCACCGATCGTCGCGCCAGCCCCGACGACGCACTGAGCGCCAACGATCGCTCCATTCCCCACCCGCACTCCCGCCTCGAGAACCGCGTACTCGCCAATCGACACGCGCTCTCCGAGGCTAACGTTCCTTCCGATTCGCGCCGAGGCCGCCACCCCCGGCGGCCGGATTTCCTCAGGGTACAGCTTCGGGAGGACAGAGAGCAACTTCTCGAGAGGATTGGCAACGAGGATCCTGGCGCGCGGATTCCCAGGCGCGGCGCGAAAGGCAGGATCGATCAGGACGATACCAGCCCTCGAGGTCGCGAGCATCGGGGCGTATTTGGCGTTGGCGAGGATGCTCAAATGACGCGATTCCGCCCGATCGAGCGGCGCCACTCCGCTTACAACGGCAGTCCCGTCTCCCTCCAGCTCACCAGACACGAGCCCCGCGATGGCGAGAGCGGTGATGGTGCTGACACCATCACCGCTGCTGGACTGCCGTGGAGGGAGGGGCCCGGTCACCGCCTCGGCCGCGTGACTCCTGCAGGCTGTGGAACCGCGCCGACCGGTGGTGCGGGGGCCTGTGACTTCAGGCGGGCCAGCACGCGCTCCGTCAGATCCAGTCTCTTATCGGCCGCCACTACCACGCTGGCCTGAGCTCCGACATCGAGGATCATCGAATAGCCATCCTCGGTGCGGATAGCTTCGATCACTCCCTGCACGCGCTCCATGATCGGCTTGACGAGCTGGGCCTGAC
>JBDSRC010000122.1:0-3231 GCA_039929505.1 Gemmatimonadaceae bacterium | reverse complement strand
CGGCCGGCGCTCACTTCCGTGCCTGGCGTCGCCGAGATCGCGTCTCTCGGCGGCTTCGAGAAGGAGTATCAGGTCGAGGTGGATCCGGCCCGGCTTCAGGCTTTCGGAATTCCGATCGAGAAGGTATCGGAGGCAGTGCGGACATCGAATCAGGATGTAGGCGCACGCGTGCTCGAGATGGGCGGAACGGAATACGTGGTGAGCGGCCGCGGTCGGTTCTCCAGCGTCGCTGACATGCGGGCTGTTTCGCTCGGCGCTGCCGCCGACGGTACTCCCATCACGGTTGGCGATGTGGCAAACGTCCAGATCGGCCCCGCGATCAGACGCGGGCTAACCGACCTGAATGGCAAGGGCGAGATCGTCACGGGCTGGGTAGTCATGCGCTACGGGTCGAACCCGCAGTCAGTGATCAAGGGGGTCAAGGCGAAAATGCTCGAGGTAGAGAGCTCTTTGCCAAAGGGTGTGCGTTTCGTCGAGGGCTACGACCGCTCGGGCCTCATCGATGCGGCGATTCGCACATTGCGCGAGAAGCTCGTCGAAGAATCGATCATCGTGGCACTGGTGACGATTCTTTTCTTATTCCACGCGCAGAGCGCGCTGGTCGCGATCATCACGCTGCCAATAGGGATTCTCATGGCGTTTCTCGCCATGCGCGTGCTCGGCCTCAGCGCGAATATCATGAGCCTGGGCGGCTTCGCGGTTGCGATCGGCGCGATGATCGACGCCGCGATCGTAATGGTCGAGAATCTTCACAAGCACATGGAGCGGAATTCATCGGAGCAGGCGCCTAAGGGCAAATGGCAGCTCGTCGTTGAATCCGCCCAGGAAGTCGGCGGCTCGCTGTTCATCTCGCTCCTCATCATCACGGCGAGCTTTCTTCCGGTCTTCGCGCTCCAGGATCAGGAGGGCAGGCTGTTCAAGCCTCTTGCCTGGACCAAGACGCTTGCCATGGCATCGGCGGCGCTGCTCTCCATCACTCTGGTGCCGGTGGCGATGGGCTACTTCATTCGCGGTGGCGTGAAGGCCGAATCAGCGAACCCGGTCAACAGATTTCTCGTCCGCATCTACCGGCCGGTGATCGAGCTCGTGTTGCGCCGGCGCTGGGAAACGATTGGGATAGCAGCGGTCGTGTTGTTGCTGACGCTGCTCCCCTGGTTACGCCTCGGCAGCGAGTTCATGCCGCCGCTGAACGAGGGGAGCATAATGGACATGCCGTCGCTCTTTCCCGGGGTCGGGGCGGGAGAAGCGAAGCTGATATTGCAGCAGAGGGATGCCGCGCTGGCCAGGATTCCGGAAGTGAAGATGGTGCTCGGCAAGATCGGACGTGCGGAGAGCGCTACGGATATGGCACCGATGTCCATGATCGAGACGATCGCCATCCTCAAGGACAAAAATGATTGGCGGCCCGGGGTCAGCTATGACTCGATCGTTGCCGAGGCCAACGCCACGGTGAGAACGCCCGGTGTCGGCAACATGTGGAGCATGCCGATCAAGAACCGTCTGGACATGCTCGCCACCGGAATCAAGACGCCGGTAGGAATCAAGATCTTCGGGCCGGACCTCTCGACTCTGGACAGCATCGGGAAGCAGATCGAGGGAATACTCCCAGCGGTGAAGGGAACGAATACCGTTTTCTCCGAGCGAGCCGTCGGCGGCCGGTATCTCGACGTCACGATCGATCGCGCCGCCGCCGCTCGGTATGGGTTGAGTGGAGATGAGGTGCAGATGGCGCTCAGCACCGCCGTTGGCGGAATGGAAGCGGGGGAGGTCATCGAAGGTCGCGAGCGCTACGGCATTCTCGTTCGTTATCCCCGCGAGCTGAGGGCCGATGCCGCGCAGATCGCGCGCGTGCTCGTCGCGACCCCTTCAGGCGCTCAGGTCGAGCTCGGCGCGGTCGCCAGAATCGGTGTCGTAGAGGGATCCACACTCGTAAAATCCGAGGACGGGTACCTCAACAACGTCGTTTACGTCGACGTGATTGGCCGCGATGTCGGGAGCTACGTAAATGATGGAAAACGACTCCTGGACAAGGAGCTCTCGCTGCCGCCAGGCTACCGGCTCGAATGGTCCGGGCAATACGAATCCATGCAACGCGCTGGACGCCGCCTTCGGGTGGTGGTCCCGATCACGCTGCTCGTCATCTTAGGGCTCCTTTACTTCAACTTCCGTAGTGTGAGCGAGAGCCTGATCGTCATGCTATCCCTTCCATTCGCGCTGGCGGGCGGCGTCTGGCTGATGTGGATACTCGATTACAACATGAGCGTAGCCGTGGCGATCGGATTTATCGCGCTGGCAGGCGTGGCGGCGCAGACGGGTGTGATCATGCTGCTGTATCTCGATCATGCGTGGAAAGCGCGGACCGATGCACGCTCAGCCGAAGGGGTACCGCCGACTCTCCAGGATCTGCGGGATGCGATCGAGTTCGGAGCGGTCGAGCGGCTCAGGCCCAAGATGATGACTGTCGCGGCCGTTACACTGTCGCTCGTTCCCATACTCTGGAGCCAGCAGACAGGCTCGGATGTTCTCAAGCGGATCGCTGCTCCGATGGTTGGGGGGTTGATCACCAGCGCTGCGCTGACGCTGATCGTGCTCCCGGCGATTTACTCGCTATGGCGCGAACATCAGTTGAACGCTGTCGCCTCCCGTTCCAACAACGTCACCTGAACCAATTCCATATTCAATCGCGGTTCACGTGGAGATTCAGCCGAGCCGTACTCTCCTCAATAGCTGCGCGTTGGCGGCGACGATCACGGTGCTTGCCGACATGAGAACTGCCGCAATCGCTGGCGACAGCACGAACCCCTGGGATGCGAGGACACCCGCGCCCAGCGGGATGGCGACGACGTTGTACCCGGCAGCCCACCACAGATTCTGGATCATCTTGCGATAGCTGGCGCGGCTGAGCTGGATGATGCGCGGCACGTCGCGCGGGTCACTCCGGATCAGTACGATGTCGCCCGCTTCGACCGCTACATCCGTCCCCGCGCCCATCGCCACTCCCACATCGGCCTGAACGAGAGCGGGAGCGTCGTTCACTCCGTCTCCAATCATCGCCACGCGCTTCCCCGCGGCCTGGAGCTCGGCAATCTTCCCCGCCTTCTGCTCCGGAAGCACCTCGGCAAAAACCCTGTCGATGCCGAGTTTCCGCGCGACGCCATTCGCCACCGCTGTCGCGTCGCCGGTCATCATCACGACCTCGATCCCTGCATCGTGAAGCAATCCGATTGCCTC
>JBDSRC010000121.1:0-5850 GCA_039929505.1 Gemmatimonadaceae bacterium | reverse complement strand
CCCCGAGGAAAACGAGCTCCCGGTCGAAGAACACGGTGCGGAGGAAGTACTCGTTCACCGTGCGGTGCGCGAGCCAGATGAAGAGCAGCGCGAGCAGGCCTCCAATGGTTCCCTTGACGAGACCGTCAACCAGGAACGGGAGACGAATGAACATGTCGGTCGCTCCCACCAGTCGCATGATCGAGATCTCTTCTGCCCGCGCGAGCACGGCCATGCGTATCGTCGCGCCGATTATGATCACCGCTACCGCCGCGAACGCGAGCCCGAGCGCGATGCCGGCAACCGTCGCGATGTTGCGCAGGCGGTAAAGCTTCTCGACCCATTCTTCCCCGTAACGGACGTCGTCGATGAACTGGTACGTCCGCATTCTACCGGCGACTGACTTCACGTTCTCCGGCGTCCGCATGCCCGAGCGGAGATGCACTTCGATTGATGCCGGAAGGACGCCGGACTCGAACACATCGGCGAACTCTCCCATCTCACGCCGTGCACGCTCGAGCGCCTGTTCCTCGGTCACGTAGTTCACCCGCGCGACCTCGGGAAATTCTCCGATGTCCTTTATCGCCGCCGCGACCGACTCGATCTCCGTGCCCGGTGCCACGAATCCGCGTACTTCCACACGTTCCTCAACCTGCTCGAGAGCATTCCGGATGTTGATCGCCGCGAGGCCGAACAGGCCGAACGCGAAAAGCGAGAACGCGATGGTCACAATGCTGAGCACACTCAGCAGCGGCGCTCGCTGGGTGGCGGTGAGTGCTTCGCGGGCGGCAAGCACTAGGCGGTAGTGGTTGGATCGTGCACCTGGTCTTCGCCCTCATCGACGCCTTCCATTCCGGGAGCAGGTCTTGGCCGCGTCGCGTCAGCCGAGTCGAATACGAGGCGGCCGTGATTCAGCTCGATAGTGCGGTAGGAAGACCGTCGCACCAGATCGAGATCATGCGTGGCCATTACCACCGCCGTTCCCGCGGCGTTGACGTCGCGCAGCAGCTGAAACACGCCGCGCGTCGCGCGCTCATCGAGATTGCCGGTCGGTTCGTCGGCGATGAGGACGAACGGGTCATTGATCAGCGCGCGCGCAATCGCGACGCGCTGCTGCTCACCGCCCGAAAGCTCGCGCGGATAGCTCGTTGCCTTGGACGCGAGCCCAACTTGAGTGAGAACCCGCGTTACCTTCGTGTGAATCGACGCTTTCGGCGCGCCGGTCACTTCGAGCGCGAAGCGAATGTTCGCCTCGGCGGTCCGATCCTCGAGCAGCCTGAAATCCTGAAAGACGATTCCGATCCGCCGGCGAAGCTTCGAGATCTCTCTCCCGCGCGCGGTATCGGAGCTCACGCCGTTGATCCACACTTTACCGCGGGTCGGCTTGTCGTCCATGTAAAGGAACTTGAGGATCGTGCTCTTTCCCGATCCGCTCGGTCCGGTGAGAAACACGAACTCGCCCTTCTTCACCTCGAAGGTGACGCCTGACAGCGCGACTCCCGAGCGGGGGTACTCCTTCCAGACTTCGTGTAGTCGGATCATCCTCTACTGCGCGAGCGCCTGCTCCAGGTCGAGGATCAGATCCTCGGCGTTCTCGAGTCCGATACTCACTCGCACGAAGCCGTCAGGAATTCCGATCTTCGCTCTCTCCTCTGGAGTCATGTGCTCGTGGGAGCTGTAGCGCGGCTCGATCACGAGAGAGTCGACGCCGCCGAGGCTCGCGGCGTGCGTGAATACCTCGAGCTTGCGGAGAAAGCGTACGGTGGCTGACCCGCCGCCACGCAGCTCGAGCCCCATCATTCCCCCGAAGCCGGTCATCGTGCTCTTCGCGATCTCGTGATCGGGGTGACTCGGGAGTCCGGAGTAATGCACCTTGGAGATCTCGGGGCGCGTCGATGCCCACTCGGCCACGCGCAGCGCGGTTTCGTTCTGCCGGGTTACGCGCACTTCGAGCGTTTTCAATCCGCGCTCGAGCAGCCAGCACGCGAACGGATCGGGCGCCTGTCCCCAGATCGCCATCTTCCGGCGCACTTCATCGACGAATGGCTCACTTCCGCACACTACTCCAGCAAGGATGTCGTGATGCCCGTTCAGGTATTTGGTGGCCGAATGGATCACTACATCGACCCCATGCTCGATCGGCCGCTGATTCACCGGCGATGCAAGCGTCGAGTCGATCACCAGCGCGAGACCCTGCGAAGTGGCGAGCTGTTTGAGCGGCGCCAGCTCCAGCACGCGGCAGGTTGGGTTCACCGGAGACTCGATGAAGATCACGCGCGTGTTCTTGCGCAGTGCCTTACGCCAGGCGCGGGGCTCCATCGGATTCACGAAGGAGACTTCGATCCCCATGCCGGGAAGATCTTCGGTGAACAGTCTCCTCGTGCCGCCGTAGATCCACGAGCTGGAGATCATGTGATCGCCGTGCCTGAGCAGCGCGAGCATCGAGCAGGCGGTGGCGCCCATCCCGCTCGCCAGCACCAGCGCTGACTCCGCGCCTTCCAGCAATGCGAGCCGCTTCTGAAGCCGGATCGCGTTCGGCGTGTTTCCGTAGCGGGTATAGAGCAGGCCCTCGCTCGTCCCGGGCTCCTGCACGTAGTTCACCGATTGGACGACGGGGTGCACGACGCCCGTTCCCGGCACAGTGTGTTCGGCTCCGCCATGAATGGCGGTGGTGGACAACCCGGGCTTACGCGATCCGGCCACGATCTCTCCTAGCCCAGGTTGCGAGTAGAGCGAGGCGCGTCGTCGATGTTGGGCTTGACGACGCGAACCTTCTCAGTCGGGGCGACGCCAAGGATATCCCGCGCGACGACGTTTCCAAGCGGTATGTCGTCGTCGATCGCGAGAACGGCCAGCTCGTGGCGCCGGGGCCCGTAAACCCAGACCAGCTCGCCGTCGACGAGAAGCCGACTGCGCGCGTCGGTCGAATTGAGCCGGACGAGGGGACCCCGTTCGGGATCACCGGACCGCGTCGCGATGAAACCCGCGACGAAGAGCCACTTCTCGAATCCCTCAGGCATCCAGCCGCGTTGCCTGCGATGGCGTGGTGACGCTCCCTACGGCTACGTATCCGTCATCGTATCGGATCAGGAGTCTGCGGCGCCACAACATGTCGAGTGTGCGCTCCGCGTCGTCCGCTGAGACGCCGGACGCGGTCGCGACGTCGTCGCATGCACCCGCGCCGAGCCGGGAGATGATCTCCCACGCCTTCCTCTCGTCGACGCCGACGATTCCGATGAGGCGGGACATCCCGTCGGCCTGTTGAGTTACCAGGGCGAGGTTGTGCCGCTCGAGCACCGCTTCGATCGCATCCATGTGTGAGTCGCTGATACCCCGGAAAACGAAATACACTTCGCGCCTGGGAGCATCGACGCTCACGTATTGGAGCAGCAGCTTGGCGACGATCTCGTCGGCACAGGAAAAATCGAGCAGCCCCACGTGTGAAAAATCTATGACCGTCAGAGCCCGGTCACCGATGCGGTCGAGCTCGTGCTCGATCTCGCACCGTACCGCGGCGCCGGTGGGCCGCGTCACGAGATTGGAGTAGAGCTCGCAGACGCTTTTCCGCAGCATCGAGCTCACATCGATGTGATTGATCAACTGACGCGCTCGGGAATCGTTATCTGCACCTGAGCTCCCGGAAAGTATGAAAGGTTTTCGTGGAGAGGCTCGTCCTCGTCCCAGTCACCCTTTGGCAGCACCGCGATCCGGGCCGTGCCGCTTCGGATGGAAAGCTTCCCATCCCAGTTTCCAACAAACCGCCTGACCCCCGCAAGGCCTTGACCACGGCCGGGATCGCGAAACCGGGATGCCCCCCGCATTACGGTCTCCTCCAGCGCCAGCCCGTCGTCCCACCTGTCCTTCTGCTGGAAGCCGGGCGCCGACTCCAGCGACTGCCTGAACCCGATTCCGGGGTCGCAGACGGCAATGACGACGACTTTCCTGCCACCCAGCCTTATCCGCCACGTATACGTCTGGACCGCGACCCAGCCGCCTCGCCCCGCGTGCTCGACGATGTTCTGGCAGATTTCCGAGAGCGCCATGGTGAAGCGCATCGTGATCTTCGCGTCGAGATTGAGGTTTTTGACAAGAGCGTCCTGCGCGCGTTGCTGAATCCTGTCGACGACGCTGTGCACGTCGTCACTCTTCGAGATAGACGTGACCTCGAGCAGCACGCTGGTTTCGACCGCCTTGGCTTTCGTCACTTTGCCCTGCAGCTCGTACAGCTCGGCCGCGTGCTTGAAAAAATCCATGCGCGACCAGTACGTGCTCACGTTCTCCGCCTCGGGCACGTACAGCACCGGCCTTTCGACGCGCGATTGCGCGAGGGCCAGGAGCGCGGTCAGTCCGTACGGGGATGCCCACCTCGTGTGTCTTGTGTCGACGATGATCTTCTCGTCCAGAGGAAGAGGGGCGATCTGGTCCAGCACCAGCTCGAAGGACTTGTCTTCGAGCGACGGCGGGACGTTGATGATTGTCGTCACTGGATGCTGAGCTCTCCGCGCAGGTGATCGGCAAGTCCGGTAGCGCCGCGATGGTCCACGTTCCGGGCAGCCGCGTCGAGAGCGCGGTCGAGTGCCTTGTCTAACTTATCACCCGCGAGCAATCGGGAGAAATAGGTTGCGCCCCAGACGTCGCCGCATCCGGTCGGATCGCCGGGAGTGCCGTGCTTCGGACGCTTCGCTGAAACGAGCGCCGTGCGTACCGCTCCTGGCGGCTCTCCGAGCGCGCCACGCCTGAGATCGGAAAGCCGATCGAAGCCCGGCGCTGCGAAATAGACGACTCCGCGGCTACCCAGAGTGACAGTCAGCGAGTTCACTCCATTCGCGAGCGCGATCGCGGCGAGACCCATCGCGTCGGGCGCCATCATTGTCATCTCTTCTTCGTTGACCTGAATCAGGTCGAAGCAGCGGCACCACGCCGCCGGGTTGGCGAGCGGCTGCGGCGTTCTGAGCCCGTTCGGCTGCAGCGCCAGCAACAGTGAATGAAGATCGCAATAGATCGGGCCGCGGAAGTGCTGGCGGATAAGCTGCGCCGTCTCGAGGTCGAGCTCGAACCCGCTGATGAGATTTATGTAGAGCGCATCGAGGTCCGAGAGCAGGGGCTTGAGGCCCAGCCAATTCCAACCGGGGACCCCTCCGGTGAGCCGCTCGCACCGCCGCTCGGCGCTCTGATAGTGGAGCGCGACCCGGTTGTTCAGGTAGGGCACTTCAATGGGAGCGGCGCCGGGCGCAACCCGCTCGAGTCGCGCTACGAACTGCCGCGCCGAATCCGCGAGGTCGGTGCCGACCTTGAGAATAGGCACCAGCTCCCAGTCGCCGGGGAGCGCTGCCTCGAACGCCTGCAGCGTGTAGGTGATTCCTCCCCATTCCTCAACCGGCGCATCACGTGGATCGCGGCCGTGAATCACATCCCATACGAACGTCCCAATAACGCCGACGCGCTGCTTTCGCGCCATCAAAGATCACCGAGCGTCTTCATCTTGAATGTCGCGATCGCGCCCACAACTCCCGCCGAGAGTGGCAGCAGGCCGGGGACGATGCGACACGCGTCGACGGCAGGCTTGAACGCGCGGCGGCGGACTTCCGCTCGCAATGGTTCAAAGAGCGCATCCCCGGCCTGCGTCACACCGCCCGCGAGCACCACCACATCGGGATTGAAGATGTTGAGCAGGTTGGAAACTCCAGCTCCAAGGAACCGTGCCGTTTCGCGCACGACTTCGCGGGCGAGCGTATCGCCGCGCTTCGACGCTTCATATACGCTTTGCGCGGTCAAGCGCTTGACGTCACCGTCGACCATGCTGAGCAGAATCGATTCGCTCTCGTCGCCTCGCAGCGCTTCTCTCGCGCGCTCGGCGATCGCGGGGCCCGA
>JBDSRC010000120.1:0-6232 GCA_039929505.1 Gemmatimonadaceae bacterium | reverse complement strand
TTGACGACTGAGCTGGTCGCCGAGCTCCAGCGCCGCGCGGCCCGGTTCGCCGCTGTCGCGACGGTACAGCAGGCCATCTCCGCAACTATTTCGCTCGACGAAGCATACCGGGAGATCTACAAGGCCGTCGCATCCGTCGTCGATGCGCCGTGCTTTGCCCTGATGATTGCCGATCCCGTCACCGAGAGCTTCCACGCCCATTGCGTCGTCGTCGACGACGAAGAGCGCGACACCGACAGCCTGCTCGACTTTCCGATGGGAACCGAGACGATCAGCCGCGTTTTCGAGAGCGGCATGCCGAGCATCTCGTCGGAGCCCGAACGGTGGTGGACGGGCACCATCTATCAGGTCGCGGCCAAGCGTGAAGTGCAAAGCGAGATCACGGCTCCTCTCGTCTATCACGACCGCACTCTTGGAGTGATGCAGATCCTGTCCTACAAGCGGAGCGCCTACGATTCGCACGACATGGAGCTGATCATGCTCATCGCGCGGCAGGCAGCCGTCGCGATCGAGAATGCGCGCCTGTTCGCGTCCCAGCGCCATGAGCAGAAACAGACCGAAGCCGCCGAAGAGATCGCCCGCCTCGCGCTCAGAAGAGTCACCGTCGTCGAAGCTGCACGCGCCATCCTTACGATTCTCGAGGATGTCGTTCCGTCGACCGGCAAGGCGATCGGAGCGATCAGTGAAGACGATCGCACTCTCACCTGTGTCGCCGCCTCCGGAACCTGTGCCGCGATGGCAGGAATGGTTGCGCCGGTGGAGCTGACCGCGGTGAGAACGGCGTGGGCCCGCGGCACGCCGACTTTCATCAGCGACCTGAGCGAGCTGGCAAGCGATCCGTCGCGAGTTCCGGCCGAGCCGGCCATCAGTATTCCTCTCATCGCGAGCGACCGCCGGATCGGTATGCTCGTCGTCACCACCGACGATACGCATCCACAGACCGGACCACGGATCGACGCACTGCTCCGGCTCGCCCCCGCCGTTGCCCTCGCCGTTGACGTCCTGTTGCTGGGCGAGCACGAACAGCGCACCCGTGGCAGGGAGCGCACCCTTGCCGCCGCTCTCGCGACGATGGATCAGCCGGTGCTGATTCTTGGCGTCGACGCGCGCGTGGAATACGCGAACGCCGCCGCGATCCGCGAATACGGTTACGACGCGGACGAGATTGCCGGCCTTTCGGTCGACGATTTTGTCGTCGCATCGGCGCAGCTCTCACGACGCGAGACGATACCGGAGATTCCGCAGGACAAGGCCCTCTGGACCGGCGAGCACGTCCACCGCCGGAAGGATGGAACCGAGTTTCCCGCTGCGGTGACGCTCAGCCACATTCGGGACGGCGACGACAGTATCGCCGGACTCGTGATCGGCGTGCGCAATCTCACCGAAGAGCGGAAGATCGCCGAGCACATGAGCCGCACCGAAAAGCTGGCCGCGATTGGCGAGCTGATGGCCGGCGTCGCGCACGAGCTCAATAATCCACTCACCGGGATCTCGACCTTCGCGCAGCTGCTGCTCGAGGACAAGCTCGAGGGTGAGCAGCTGGAGTCGGTGAATCTCATCAAGCGCGAAGCGGACCGGGCGATCGGCGTCATCCGCGATCTGCTCCTCTTCGCGCGGAAGACCGACGGCCGCGACGTTCCCATCCAGATCAACACCATCGTCCAGCATACGGTGCGGCTGCGCGCGCTGGCATCCCGCTCCGGCGGTATCGAGGTGCACACGCAGCTCGACCCCTCAGATCCTCAGGTTCGGGGCGACGAGCAGAAGCTGCAGCAAGTCCTGCTGAACCTGCTGGTGAACGCGGAGTCGGCGATGAAAACCTCGCTCGTCCGCCATCTCTCAGTAGTTACCCGCTGTCGCCACGAAGTGGTGACAATCGTCATATCCGATACCGGGCACGGAATGCCCGACCTCGTGCGCCAGCGGGTGTTCGAGCCTTTCTTCACCACCAAACCGCCCGGCGAGGGCACCGGCCTTGGTCTCAGCGTGAGCTACGGCATCATTCAGGCGCACCACGGATCCATTGCCGTCGAGAGCACGCCGGACATCGGTACCTCGTTCACCATCACTCTTCCCCAGCATCGTGGAAGCGAAACGTGACCCGTATTCTGATTGTCGACGATGAAGAAACGATCCGCCTCGCCCTGAGAAAGTTTCTGCGGTCGAGGGGTTACGAGGTCGATATCGCCGGGTCGGGCGACCAGGCGCTCCAGATACTCGAGAGGGAAGAGTTTTCCCTGATGCTCTGCGACGTTCGGATGCCTGGCATGACCGGAGTCCAGGTTGTGCCTCTGGCGATGGAAAAAGATCCGACCCTCGGCATCATCATGCTCACGGCAGTCAACGACGCGGCGACCGCCACCGAAGTTCTATCGCACGGCGCCAGCGACTATCTGATGAAGCCGGTGGAGCTCGCCGATCTACAGCAGGCCGTGGACCGCGCGCTGACAAAGCGGACCAATCTCATGGAGCGGCGGCGGGTCGATAAGCTCATTCGCGAAGAAGTCACGCTCCGAACGGCCGAGCTCGAGCGCGAGAAGGAATCGTTGCGGCTGATGTCGGTGAGCATCGCTGAGACCCTCATCAACGCGATGGAGGCGAAGGATCTGTACCTCCGCGGGCATTCCCAGCGCGTCGCCGAGCTCTGCGTCGAGCTGGGTCACGAGCTCGCGCTCGAGGATCCGGTCATCGAAGATCTCCATCTCGCCGGTCGCCTCCACGACGTCGGCAAGATCGGAATCCGCGAGGAGATCCTGAACAAGCCGGGCCGGCTTACTTCCGATGAATTCGAGCACGTCAAGCGCCACGTCAGGATCGGACTCGACATCCTGGCACCACTCGTTCACATCAAGAATCCGCTCTCGTTCATCGAGCACCATCACGAGCACTGGAACGGCGCGGGATACCCGCACGGTCTGTCCGGTGAGGCGATCGTGCTGGGAGGACGCATACTCTGCGCTGCCGACACCTTCGATGCTCTGACCTCGAAGCGCGCGTACCGGGAGCTGCTCTCGCCGCAGGCGACGCTCGATCACCTGAAGGTCGACGTCGGAACGCACTTTGATCCTCGCGTCTACGATGCGCTCGTGCGCGTCATCAACAGACGTTTGGAGAAGGAACACCCAGAAGCTGGCTGACCCGAGGCGCGGCTTGACGTCGCAGTCTCGTTGTTGTATTCCGTGTCCAGTTGACAGCGCCGGACATGCGCGAGCACACAAGGCACGCGACGTGCAGCGGGCGAAATCTGAGAAATGCGCGCTTTTCGGTTGAGCGTGTGCCGAATACACTATGGGAGGACCCATGCCGAGCGGGGAATCAGGAGAGCCACTGCGGTTTGCGGATGACGATGACGCCGACGATATCGGCGGATTCACTCGCGGCAAGCGCTCCTATGACGATGACGAAGACGAGGACGGTGGCTGGGCGATCAACGAAGACCACAGCGATCGTCTCTGGGACAGCGCCGAAGACGCGGATGACGACGAGGAGCCGGATTCCGACGCGCCGGTCGTGGCCGAAACCGACGACGCCGACGATGAAGAGGAAGAAGAAGATCTCTTCGGCGGCGGAGCGCCGAGGGGCAGAAGGGGCCGCCCCAAAGGCTCGGGCAAGAAGCAGGAATCAACGTTGACCGGGGGTAGTGCGAGTGTGTTCAGCTCGGGCACCGGTTCCGGCTCAGGCGCGAATGCGCGGGATCTCACCTCCGGTTCCCCGGGCAGCGGAGGCGCATCTGGCGGATCGAGCCCGGCAGGCCGTCCGGGGTCCTCAGCCGGGAGCACTTCTGGCTCGTTCGGGCGGAGCGGCACCGGCACAATGCCGCCAGCTGGTGGCGCAAGTCGGTCCACCGCAGGGAGTTCCAGTGCTGGCCCCCGGCCTGGATCCTCGACCGCTGTCGGATCTTCCAGCTCGGCCGGGTCAGGGCGCAAAGCCAGTGGAACGAAGCCATCTGCGTCGAAGAGCGGAGGCGGGAGTGCGAAGAAATCCGCCGGACGGAAAGTAGCTGGCGCCCGAAAGCCGTCGGGTGGAGAAAAGAAGAAGACGGCCAGTCGCGGCTCGAAGAGCACCGGCAGGAAATCGCCCACCAAGTCCGCCGGCAGCAAGGCCGGAGGCCGGAGAGCCGCGAAGCGCTCATCGGCACCACGTGGAAAAGGCGGGTCGGGAAAGAAGAAGGGCGGAGCGAAGTCGTCATCGCGGGGTCGGAAGCGGTAGCAAGATTGCGCTTGCCCCGTGCGCTCCACTCAAAGCGCGGTTACTCTCTAGTAACCGCGCTTTTGCCTTGACCGACTGAGAGAATAGTGATGGACGAGAACGACGAACGCGAAGGACCCTGGCGCCGTATCATCCTGGCTGGCACCGCCATCCTGGGAACGGCCGCCGCCTACAACGCGTTTGCGCGGAAAGGCGTCGACCAGCTAGAGAACCTGATTGGCGGCGAGGAAGGCGGATTCGACTGGCGCGATCGGAGAATCGCCTTCACTAAGCGCGGGGAAGGACCGCCGCTGCTGCTCATTCACGGCATCCACCCCTCGGCGTGGTCGCACGAGTGGCGCAACAATGTCGACGCACTATCCCGCACCAACACGGTGTACACACTTGACCTCCTCGGATTCGGACGGTCCGATCGTCCCGCGATCCGCTACTCGGCGCGGCTCTACATCTCGCTCATATCCGATTTCGTGAGCCGGGTGATCGATGCGCCGACAGTCCTCGTCGCGTCGTCCTTGTCGGGCGCGTACGCGATAGTGCTCGCGGCCCGCGATCCGCACCGGTTTCCGGCCGTAGCGCTCATCGCACCATCGGGCCTGGTTCGTCTGAACGAGCCCGCCAGCTTTGGTGGAGAGGCGAGCAGGCTGGCGGTCGATACACCGATCGCGGGCACAGCGGTGTTCAACGCGCTCGTTGCGCGGCCGAATCTGAAGCGGTATCTGAGGAACGCGTACTCCGACGACTCGCTGGTGACGCGCGAGCTGGTTGAGGTTCACTACACCACTTCGCATCAGCGCGGAGCGCGTCACGCTCCGGCCGCCTTGATGTCGGGCCACCTGAACATGGATGTGAGAAACGCATTGCGACGACTGAGTCAGCCCGCGCTGCTCGTCTGGGGAGAGCACGGATCGAGCGCTCCGGTGGAGGAGTTTCGCGGATTCCGCGAACTGAAACGCGACTTTGAAATCTCGGTTCTCTCTCCCGCGGGCGATCTCCCGCACGACGAGCGTGCCGAGGACTTTAACGTTATTCTATCCACATGGCTGAATCGCCTGTCGCTCTCCTCCGCGCCCACGCTCGTCACGCACCCTGGAACGCCCGCGGTCTTGCCGCCCACGCAACTGCACTCGTAGACGCGGCAGGAGTCCGGCCGACCAACGCATCGGCCCGTGCCGCGCCAAGTGCGCGGGCGATTCGTTTTTACGTAGCGAGTGGATTGCTCGACCGCCCGGAAGGAACGGGCACCGGCGCCACGTACGGCTATCGCCACCTCCTCCAGCTGCTCTCGATCAAGATTCGCCAGCGCGAGGGTCAGAGCCTCGACACGATCAGATCCGAGCTGAAAGATGTGACCGGTGACGCACTCGAGAAAAGGATTGCACAGTCGCTGGCCCCAGCCCTGGGGTCCAATGCCGATGCAGCAGTCGCGCACGATGGAGACATGGTGCTCCGGTGGAGGCGGCTCTCAGTTGCCGACGGGATCGAGATTCACGTTCGGGAGGATTCGCCCGCGTCTCGAGAGGAGGCTGTTGTCGCGATGAGGGAAGCGGTGCGCGCGGCGCTCGGGCGAGCGGATATTCGATAGAGTCCCAACTGCAGCGGAACACGAGGTCGGCTGTTAGCTAATCGCTATTCGCTGGTCGCTGCAGACTATCTGGACGTTGCTTGTGCGCGGAAGGCAAGGAAAGTTGACATTTCGTCAGGCGAATAGTGGTGGCGTCCCTACGGCAGTGAAGCTGTGAGCGATTAGCGAATAGCGGCCAGCGGACCTCGTGTTCAGTTGCAGTCACCTGCTACAGGAGATAACGCGCGCCCTTCTCTCCACGCAGATGCTCGATGAGCACCTGCTTCGCGATGGCTGTTTCCCCAACATGGCTCTGTCAAAGTACTCGTCGAAGCTTCTGCGCCCCCCACTCCAGCATCTTCCCCTTCACCGATCTCTTCTTGAACTCCTCGAGCTTGATCTCCTCCGAGTACTTGATGTCGTCGAGAAATATCGAGTCCATTTGCGCGCCGATCGTCCCGT